>NZ_JAGPXJ010000002.1:0-237579 GCF_018070605.1 Streptomyces sp. B15 | reverse complement strand
GTGTCCGTCCGCGCCCGAAAGGGTGCCCGAATGTGTTTACTTTCCGGTCAGCCGGTCGTAGTCTCCCGAGTAACCCACATGACCGGGCACAGAACGGACCTGAACCCACATGTACGCACCTGAGCGCCAGCAGGCCATCCTCCGTCTCGCGGAGGAGCAGGGCCGCGTGGATGTGCTGTCGCTGGCGGCCGAGTTCGATGTCACCGCCGAGACAGTGCGCCGTGACCTCAAGGCTTTGGACCGCGCCGGACTCGTGCGCCGCGTCCACGGTGGTGCCATCCCCGCAGGGCGTCTCGACTTCGAGCCCGACCTGGCTTCCCGGGAGTCGGCGGCGACCGACGAGAAGGAGCGCATCGCGCAGGCCGCCCTCGCCGAGCTGCCCCCGGAGGGAAGCGTGGTGCTCGACGCCGGCAGCACCACGGCCCGGCTCGCCACGGTCATTCCCATGGACGCCTCGCTGACGGTCGTGACCCACGCCCTTCCCACCGCGGCCCGTCTGGCCGACCATGCCGGGATCGAACTGCACATCGTCGGCGGGCGGGTACGGCACCGCACTCGTGCGGCCGTCGACGCGTGGGCCCTGCGGACCTACGGCGAGATCAAGGCCGACGTCCTCTTCCTCGCCACCAACGGCTTCTCCGTCGCCGGTGGACTCACCACCCCCGATCTGGCCGAGGCGGCCGTCAAGCGCACGATCATGGCGGCGGCCCGGCACGTTGTTCTGCTCGCTGATTCCACCAAAGCGGGACAGGAGCATTTCGCCCGCTTCGGCGACCTGTCACAGGTCGACCTCCTCATCACCGACACCGGACTGAGCAAGGACGAGGCGCGCGCCATCGAAGCCCAGGGCACCAAGGTCAAACGCGTCTGAGGCGCCTCCGGGGCCCGCCCACTGCCCACACCCCCCCCGCCCCTCCACCTCGTTCCGACCCCAGCCCCCTCTTCTCCGTCCCTGCTCTCCCGTCCCCCTCCCCGTCCCTCTCGCCAGGCACCGTCCCCGGCGCTCCGGCGCATCGCAACAACTCTGGAACCACCTATGACCGTCCTCACCGTCACCCCCAATCCCAGCCTCGATCGCACATATGAGATACCGGCTCTCGACCGTGGGGCCGTGCTGCGGGCGAGTGCCGACCGTGTCGACCCGGGCGGCAAGGGGGTCAACGTTTCCCGCGCGGTTGCCGCTGCGGGGCATCCCACGGTTGCCGTCCTGCCGGTCGGTGGCCCGGAAGGCGCCCTCCTTTCGCAGCTCCTCAGCGATCTCGGTATCGCGGTGGCCGGTGTGCCGGTGCAGGGCTCGACCCGGGTCAACATCTCCCTGGCCGAACCGGACGGCACCCTGACCAAGATCAACGCTGCCGGTCCCCACATCGGCGCGGCGGAGTCCCAGTCGCTCCTGGACACCCTTGCCGCCGAAGCCGCCTCGAGCCGGGCGCGCTGGCTCGTGTGCTGCGGCAGCCTGCCGCGGGGACTCGCGCCCGAGTGGTACGCGGCAGTCGTCACCCGGGCCCGCGAGAACGGGGTCCGCGTCGCGCTCGACACCTCGGGCCCCGCCCTCGCGGCAGCCCTCCCCGCGCAGCCCGATGTGGTCAAGCCCAACGCCGACGAACTCGCCGAGGTCGTCGGCCGCCCCCTCACCACCGTCGGGGATGCCGTCAAGGCAGCCGAGGAGGTGCGGGGCGCCGGCGCGGGAGCGGTGCTGGCCAGCCTCGGCGCCACAGGACAGCTCCTGCTGGACGCCACCGGCACCTACTTCGCAACCGCTCCCGTCGCCACCGTCCGCAGTGATGTGGGTGCGGGCGACGCCTCGTTGGCGGGCTTTCTGACCGCCGGCGGCGCCCGGGCCCAGGCACTGGTCTCGGCCGTGGCGCATGGCGCAGCCGCCGTCCAACTGCCCGGCAGCCAGATGCCCACTCCGGACGACGTCCGTCCGGAAGCGGTCACCGTGACCACCGACGTCCCCTTGGACCTCCCCCTTCTCCCCGATGTCAACGGAGCCGTCCGATGAGCCAGTTGATCACAGCGGAGCTGGTCGATCTCGATCTGTCCGCCACCACCAAGGCCGATGCCGCCCGCTCGCTCGCCGAGCGGATGGTCTCGCAGGGCCGTGTCACCGACCTCGAAGGTTTCCTCGCCGATGTCGAGGCCCGCGAGGCGCAGATGCCGACCGGCCTCGAAGGAGGCATCGGCATACCCCACTGCCGCAGCACTCACGTCACCGAGCCGACGCTGGCGTTCGGCCGTCCCCGAACGCCCATCGACTTCGGTGCCACCGATGGTTCGGCGGACCTCATCTTCCTGATCGCTGCCCCTGACGGCGCTGACAGCGATCACTTGACGATCCTGTCCTCCCTCGCCCGCCATCTGGCCGACCCCGGGTTCACCGCCGCTCTGCGCTCCGTGTCGGATGCGGAACGGGCGTCGGCGCTCATCCGTGGGGACGCCGATCCGGGCACGCCTTCCTCCGACGGGCAGCCGGAGACGTCGGGCGAGACGGCCGACACATCGGCGGACGGCGAGAGCAGGCCCCAACCGCAGGAGGCGGGACCGGAGCGATCCGGAAGCCCCGAGCCGTCGGCGGACCCGGACTCCGGGCCGGAACACGCCGAGCGCACCGAGCCGTCGACGCAGTCGCAGAAGTCGCAGAAGTCCAGTGACCGGGAGTCCGGGGCCTCGGCCTCGGAGTCCTTCCGGATCGTGGCCGTCACCTCCTGCCCCACCGGTATCGCCCACACCTACATGGCGGCTGAGTCGCTGGAGAGAGCGGCCGAGGAGGACGCGTCCAGCACCGTCGTCACGGTCGAGACCCAGGGCTCGGCCGGATTCCAGCGGCTCGACCCCTCGGTGATCGCTGCCGCGGACGCCGTGATCTTCGCCCACGACGTCGAGGTCCGGGAACGGGAACGCTTCGCCGGGAAGCCCACCGTCGATGTCGGGGTCAAGGCCGCCATCAACCGTCCCGCCGAACTCATCGAGGAGGCCCGGACCAAGGCCGCGCGCGGTGAGTCCTCGCCCAAGGCCTCGGCCGCCGTCCCCATGGACAAGGGGGCCGCAGAAGGTGACGGGTTCGGGACCCGGCTGCGCACCTGGCTGATGACCGGGGTCAGCTACATGGTCCCCTTCGTCGCCGCGGGCGGGCTGCTGATCGCTCTGTCGTTCGCCATCGGCGGGTACGAGATCGCCGACGCCAAGTCCGTCGCCGACCACTTCGTGTGGAGCGAGGCCCACAGCTGGGCCGCCCTGCTCAACCAGATCGGCGGCCTCGCCTTCGGCTTCCTCGTGCCCGTCCTGGCGGGTTACATCGCCTACGGCATGGCCGACCGGCCCGGTCTCGTACCCGGTTTCGTGGGCGGTGCTGTGGCCGTCCAGATTCAGGCGGGCTTCCTCGGCGGGCTGGTGGCCGGACTGCTCGCAGGCGCCATCGTGATGGCGATCCAGAGGGTCGATATCCCGGCTGTACTGCGCGGCATCATGCCGGTCGTCGTCATCCCGCTGATCTCGTCCGCGATCGTCGGCGCGCTGATGTTCGTGGTCGTCGGAAAGCCGATCGCCACCGCGCAGAAGGCCATGACCGACTGGCTGGGCGGACTGACCGGTACCAACGCCGTCCTGCTCGGGCTGCTCATCGGCCTGATGATGTGCTTCGACCTGGGCGGGCCCGTCAACAAGGTCGCCTACACCTTCGCCACCGGGGGCATCGCCACCGCCGACCCCGGCAACGGCAGCCTGATGGTCATGGCCACCGCCATGGGCGCCGGAATGGTGCCGCCGCTGGGCATGGCGCTCGCCACCACCGTGCGCGGCAGCCTCTTCACCAAGACCGAGCGGGAGAACGGCAAGGCCGCCTGGGTGCTCGGTGCCTCCTTCATCAG
Source organism: Streptomyces sp. B15 (assembly GCF_018070605.1). Lineage (NCBI taxonomy): Bacteria > Bacillati > Actinomycetota > Actinomycetes > Kitasatosporales > Streptomycetaceae > Streptomyces > Streptomyces sp. B15. The sequence continues at coordinate 233,710 of NZ_JAGPXJ010000002.1, read as the reverse complement.
CGAGGGAGCCATTCCGTTCGCCGCGGCCGACCCGCTGCGGGTGATCCCCGCCTCGATGGCCGGCGGAGCTGTCACCGGCGCGCTCTCGATGGCCTTCGGGAGCACGCTGCGAGCCCCCCACGGCGGAATCTTCGTCGTGCCGCTGATCGGGTCCCCGCTGCTCTACCTCGTCGCCATCGCGGCCGGAACTGTTGTTACGGCCGGTCTGACTCTCGTCCTCAAGGGCGCCCGTAAGCAGGCCCCGAAGGCGGAGAGCGCCCCGGCGCAGGACAGCGGGGAGGCACGCGTCCCGGCAGGTGTCTGAACCGGACCTGTCAGGCGGTCCCGGCGACAGCGCTGTTCCACGGTGCGTCGCCGGGACCGTGCCGGTTGGACGGTGCGGCGCCGGGACGGTGCCGGCCGGCATCCGCTCCCCACGTGCTCGGTGCGGTGCCCGGGTCGGCTCCAGGCGTGGCCACCTGCCTCGCGGCACCCGGCGCGGTGCCCTCGTCAGCCGTCGGCGTCGGGCTCCCGGTCCGCCATGGTCCGTTCGTCCCCGTCCGGTCCGCGGAGCCCAGGGCCGTATAGATCGTTGTAGGAGGGAAAGACTCCACCGGGGCCGTCCACACCGTCCGCTGCCCGCACCGCTTTGACCACCGCGCGGGTGACCACGTCGGCTCCCGCGGCCAGTACCTCGTTGATCTCGCCGCTCCCCAGCTCGCGGGCGCCCGTGGCCAGCGCGAACACCGTGTCCCCGTCGTGCATCAGATGCACCGGGCGCACCGCCCTCGCCAGCCCGTCGTGGGCGCTGCCCGCCATCCGCTGGGCCTGTGGGCGGGTCAGTCCCGCATCCGTTCCCAGCACCACCAGGGTGGTGTTCAAGGCGGGCCGGAGTGTTCCCGCGGCGCGCCTGGCGGTTTCCTCCTTCGCCTCCGAGCGCAGCATCTCCGCCTCGGCGTGCTCGTCCTCGGTCGGGATGTGCGGCAGGCCGTCGGCCAGTTCGCCGTAGAGCACCCCCGTCGCCGGGTCCGTCGCCGACCCCGCCGCGTTGAGCACCACCAGGGCGCCGACCACCGTTCCGGAGGCCAGCCGGGTGCTCGCCGTGCCTATGCCGCCCTTGAGGCCACCGACAACAGCACCTGCCCCGGCGCCGACACTCCCTTCCGCCACCGGCGCGCCCGGTTCCGTCGCGGCCGCCGCCTCCACCGCCTCGCGACCCAGCGCCGCGTCCGGCCGGGCGTTCCAGCGTCCGCCCCGTCCCAGGTCGAAGATGACCGCCGCCGGAACGACCGGTACCACCTGTGAGGGATCGGCGCCCACCTGAACGCCGCGACCCTGCTCCTCCAGCCAGCCCATCACGCCCGAGGCGGCGTCCAGCCCGAATGCGCTGCCGCCACTGAGGACGACTGCGTGGATGCGCTCGACCAGATTGCGCGGGTCCAGCGCGTCCGTCTCCCGAGTCCCCGGGGCTCCGCCCCGAGCGTCCACCCCCGCGACGGCGCCCTCCTGCGGAGTCAGCACCACCGTCGTACCGGTCAGCCAGCCGTCCTCGGTCCGCTGTGCGTGACCCACGCGCAGGCCGGGCACATCGGTCAGCGCGTCCCGCGCGCCGGTCGGCGGCTGCTGCGGCGCGGGGCGCGGCTCCTGGGCGTCGTGAGTGTCCATGAAGCATCAATACCAGCAGGCGCATGCGACGGCCGTACGCTTGAGCCATGAGCGTCGACCCGCAGCCCCCCGTCCGGCCGGACACCCCGCACGACGCGGCGGCCTCGCTGATCTTCGACGACCCGCTGAGCCGTCCGTCGTCCGACGACACGGACCGGGGCTGGGGCGAGGGGTCGGGCGGCGCGTCCGGGGGAGCCGAGGCCGACCTCGCGCGCTTCCTCGACGAGAAGCCGCCCCACCACCTCTGACCCCGGCCCAGCAGGCCGTACCGCGCCTGCTCCCGGCTCTCGGGTGTGCGCTGCCCGGTCCGGGGGGTCCGGGAGCCCCGGCTCTTGGCACGGGCACGGACGCTGTCACCCGGGCGGGAGCCGTTTTCGTCCTCCGGGCGGGAGCGGGGTGGCGCTTGCGCGGACTTCCGCGCTACTTGTTCGTGCTGATGCCGCTGCCGCGCTGCGGTCCCACCGAGCCGTCCGGGCCGGCCGTCGCGCTGCCGTCGCCGGCCTCGGGGGAGCCGTTCTCGCCCGCGCGCTGGGCGAGCAGTACGTCGCGGATCTCCGTCAGCAGTTCGACCTCGGTCTTGGGCACCTCCACCGGGCCCGCCTTGGCCTGCTGGCGCTCCTTGAACTTGTTCATCGGCAGGATCATGAGGAAGTAGACGACTGCCGCCGTGATCAGGAAGGTCAGCGTGGCGCTGAGCACCGGGCCCCAGTGGATCGGGATGCCGTCCACTACCTCGCCCGTCGAGCTGTACTCGCAAGGGCCCTTCAGGCAGGAGCGGTACTTGTCCAGATCCTTGGTCCCGACAGCACCGACAAGTGGGTTGATGAATCCGTTGACGACGGCGTCGACGATCTTGCTGAAGGCTGCCCCGACGACCACGGCAACGGCCAGTTCGACCACGTTGCCGCGCATCAGGAATTCCTTGAAGCCGGTCAGGACGCCCTTCTTCTCGGGTGCGGGTGCGTCGTTGCTCAACGGACTTCCTCTTCCAGAACCATGTGACGATGCGGACTGCGAGCGGGAGGCCGAGGGCGCACGGGACTGCGATCGGCACCCACGGACGAAACAGGCGGCTCGCCTGCCCCGGAACACGGTGGTCCATACGCAGGCGACCCTGGCGCCCCCGGCGTGACCGGGGCAGGAGGCGGCTCAGCACAGCGTCACCGCCAACCGGGACTTCGCCGCGGCGCCCGCCAGCGCTGCCGCCGTCCGCCGGGGGACGACGACAACGATCAGGGCGTCCTCGGCTCCGCCGCCCGAGACAGTGTCCCGGTACTTCGGCACCTGGGCTACTCGGGCATTTGCGGCCACGACTCGGGCGGAAGTGCTCTTGGACGTGCTCGCCAGTACGTCGATCCGGTCGCCGGGGCTCAGCAACCGGACCATGGCCGGGTCGGCGATGCGCACGGGCGCGGAGACGGGAGCCGTCTGAGCACCCCCGTCAGTGACGGATCTCTCATCGCCCGGCCGGGTCCCTGCCCGCCCGCCGGTCCTGCCGTCGGTGGCGTCCTGTGCCGCGCCGCCGCCCGGCGCGGCGACCGCGAGGCCCGCCGCGGTGACGGCCAGCGCCACCGAGAGGGCCCTGCGGCGTCCCGGCGCCCCGCGCCGTAACCGGCGGCCACCGCGCCCGGCGCGTACCGGGGGGAAGTCGGGAACGGATGCGCGTGAGCGCGTACGAAGGGGCAGTTTTTCGGGGAGGGGCCGCTCGGGAAGGGGATTCCGGGATCGGGGCACGACGTTCACCACCAGCCATCACAGGGAGAAGAACCGCCTGTTCACGGCCTTCGGTGACTACGGTGAACCCATCGGCGGAATCCCGCTGACGGCCCCGGAAATCTGTGGATGACCGGAGAGTTGTGGACAACTCCGTCACCCGGGAGGGGGACGGGGAGGGTCAGGGAAGGGTGATTCCGGGCTGCAGCCCGCCCAGCGCCGAACCGCACTCGCACTTGCGTGCGTCCGCGGCGGGCAGCTCGCGTACGGCGTCGAACAGGACCTCGCGCAACCGGCCGATGTTCTCGCCGAAGACCCGAAGCACCTCCTCGTGCGAGACGCCGTCCCCGGCCTCGGCACCCGCGTCCAGGTCGGTGACCAAGGCCAGCGAGGAGTAGCACAGCTCCAGCTCGCGGGCGAGGATCGCCTCGGGGTGGCCGGTCATGCCGACGACGGCCCAGCCCTGTGCCGCGTGCCAGCGGGACTCGGCACGGGTGGAGAAACGCGGGCCCTCGATCACGCACAGTGTGCCGCCGTCCACCGCTTCCCAGCCCTTGCCCCGGGCGGCCCGCAGCGCCGCCTGGCGGCCGGCGTCGCAGTACGGGTCGGCGAAGGCGACATGGATGACCTGGGGAATGCTGCCGTCGGTGAGGGGCTCTCCGTCGAAGAAGGACTGCTGCCGCGACTTCGTACGGTCCACCAGCTGGTCCGGCACCACGAGCGTGCCCGGACCGTACTGCGGCTGCAGACCGCCGACCGCGCACGGCGCGATGATCTGCCGTACGCCCACCGAGCGCAGCGCCCACATGTTGGCGCGATAGTTGATGCGGTTCGGGGGCAGGTGGTGACCGCGGCCGTGGCGCGGAAGGAAAGCCACCTGGCGGCCGCCGGTCTCTCCCAGGAAGAGCGAGTCACTCGGCGACCCATAGGGCGTCTCGACAGTGATCTCGGTCACATTGTCGAGAAAGGAGTAGAAGCCGGAACCGCCGATGACGCCGATCTCTGCCTGTTCGCTCATGCCGTCACCCTAAGGGCGCACACCTGGCGCTGGGCAGGGGGACGGAGCAGGCCCGGCGCACGGGCCTGCCGAGCGTTCGGTTCAGGCTGAAGTGCCCGCCTTGGCGGTGCTCTTGCTGTCGCTCTTGCCGGAGGACTTCGACTCCGAGGAGGACGAGCTGGAAGACGACGAGTCCGAAGAGGAGGACGAGCCCTTGGAGTCGCCGTTCTTGCCGGACGAGTCCGAGGACGAGCTGCTGGAGGCGGGGCTGCTGCTCGACGAGGAGCTGCTGCGACTGTCGTTGCGGTAGAAGCCGGAGCCCTTGAAGACGATGCCGACCGCCGAGTAGACCTTCTTGAGGTGGCCCTGGCAGCCGGGGCACTCGGTCAGCGAGTCGTCCGTGAACTTCTGCACCACCTCGAGGCCCTCGCCGCACTCGGTGCACTGGTACTGATAGGTCGGCACGTTCTTCCTCCTGGCACTCTCACTTGTTGAGTGCTAACAACGGTCAATAGTGCAGCATTCCAGCGCGTCAGTCCACCGGGACCGAGGTTCGGTGACCCAGCCCACGTGCGGCAACCAGTCCGTTGTGCGCGGGGTGCAGCGCTTTCTTGAAGCTCAGCAGCACCAGCAGGGCGAGACCGGTACCGGCCAGTGGGGTGAGGAAGCCCGCCCCGGCTCCGGAGTGGTCCGCGAGCTGCCCCGCCACTGTCGAACCCGTCGCCTGGCCCAGCGCCACCGCTCCCGTCAGCCAGGTGAGCGCCTCGGTCCGGGCACCGGCCGGGACCAGCGTCTCGATCAGCGTGAAGCAGGTGATCATGCACGGGGCCACGCACAGCCCGGTCAGCGCACCGAGCGCTCCCAGCAGCACCGCCCATGGCCCCAGCTGCGCAGTCAGCGCCACCAGCGCGGCAGCCGCCACCAGCGCCGGGTAGGCGGTCAGCAGCCGGGTCTGGGGCCCGCGCTTCCAGCGGATGGCGCCCACGGCGACGGCAGCCAGCATGTTGCCCGCCGCGAAGACGCCGTACATCACGCCGTTGATGCCCGGCTGACCGATCGACTCGGTGAACGCGGTGAGCGAGACCTGCATCCCGCCGAAGACCATCCCGATTCCGAGCAGCGCCGCCACGAGCACCCGCGCCCCGGGCACGGCCAGTGTGGACGTCGATTGCCCGGCGGCCTGCGGGGCGTCGGCGCCGGTCCGCTCACCGGCGCCCGCGCGCGTGCGGGCCGGAGCAGGCTGCGTACGGCGCTGTGCGGCGAAGACCAGCCCGCCCACCAAGGAGACGCCTGCCTCAGCGGCGAGCCCCGCGGCGGGATGCACCCCCGTGCACAGTGCCGTGGCGAGCACCGGGCCGACCACGAAGGTGAACTCGTCCGTCACCGACTCGAAGGCCGCCGCCGTGTTCATCAGCGGGGACCCCTGCAGCCGCGCCGCCCAGCGGGCACGCACCATGGGGCTGATCTGCGGTGCGGTGGCACCGGCCGGCACCGCCGCGACGAACAGCACCCACAGCGGCGCGCCCAGGAGGGCAGCGGCGATCAGGGCCGCGACGGTGAGCACGTGCAAGAACACCTGGGGGACGAGGACGGCGCCCTGTCCGAACCGGTCGGCGAGCCTGCCGCTCTGCGGCGCGATGAGAGCCATGGCGATGCCCGCCGTCGCCGAGACGGCACCTGCCAGGCCGAACGATCCGGTGGTGTGCTGGACGAGCAGCACGATGCTGATCGTCAGCATCGCGTAGGGCTGGCGGGCCAGGAAGCCGGGCAGCAGGAAGGACCAAGCTCCCTCGGTGCGCAGCAGTCGTCCGTATCCGGGGCGCTGGGAGGAGCGCCCGGAGCGCCGGTTCTCTCGTGCCTCGTCGGTCTGTGCGTGGTCGGTCTCGGTGGCCGGGGATTCCACGGCCGGGCCTTTCTGCCGCCTGGTAGCGCGTTCGGTGTGACGCGCCGAGAGCTGTCCTCTCGCGCAGGACCGGGGTAGATACCCGGTCCGGTGCAGGGGTGGGCTTTCCGGACCGTGGCCGCCGAGCGGTCGCGCCAGCTCTGCGTCAGGCAGAGTCGGGGTGTTTCTTTCCGCACTGAGGATAACGGGCTCGGGCAGTTTTCCGTAAAACGTGACACAAGCCCGGCGGCACCGGCCCGCAGTCCCGCCGGCGCCGCCACGGCGTGCACCACCGCGCCAGCCAGGCCCACAGCGCCGCCACGGTGGCCACCGCTGCACCAGCTGGCGGCCACCGGCGCACTGCGCGCTGTCTCGGCAGTCGCCGCTCGGCCCCGGCGGTCACCGGCGTATGGCCGTGCTGCCTCCCGAGCTCAGCCAGCCGGCGAGCTTGCCGCCGCGACTGACCGACAGCAGGCGTCGTTCGGCGGCGTCGCGCACCTGGTCCGTGGTGACGACCAGAAGCTCGTCACCGTGTTGCAGCACGGTGGAGGGCAGGGGTACGAAGCTGGCACCGTCGCGCACCACCAAGGTGACGGCGGCGCCCGCCGGGAGGCGCAGTTCGGTGATCTCGACGCCGTGCATCCGGGACGTCGAGGGGATCGCCACGGACAGCAGGTGTCCGCGCAGTCGCTCCAGTGGCGCGGATTCGATGTCGAGGTCCGCCGCCTCGTCCCTCTCGTTCAGCCGCAGCTTCCGGGCCAGCCAGGGCAAGGTCGGCCCCTGGAGCACGGTGAAGACGACGACCAGCACGAAGACGATGTTGAAGATGCGCCGGCTGCCCTCGACGTCGGCGACCATCGGGATGGTCGCCAGCACGATGGGCACGGCACCCCGCAGCCCGGCCCAGGAGAGCAGCACCTTGTCCTGCCAGGGCAGGCGGAACCGCTCCAGGCAGAGGAAGACCGACAGCGGGCGGGCGACCAGGGTGAGGGCCAGCCCGATCAGTACGGCGGGCCAGAAGTCCTTCCACAGGTCGTGCGGCGTCACCAGCAGCCCAAGCAGTACGAAGAGGCCGATCTGCGCCATCCAGGCCACTCCGTCGGCGAAGCTGCGGACAGCGGGACGGTGCGGCAGTTTGCCGTTGCCCAGGATCAGCGCTGCGACGTAGACGGCGAGGAAGCCGGAACCGTGTGCCATGGCGCCGCCGGCGTACGCCAGGAAGCACAGCGCCATCACGGCGATGGGGTACAGCCCGGACGCGGGCAGCGCCACATGGCGCATGCCCAGCTCACCGAGCTTGCCGACGACCAGACCCACCAGCAGCCCGATGGCCAGTTCGACGATGATCTGGCCCAGCAGGAAGTACCAGGTGTGGTGCTCCGTGCCGAGCGAGGAGAAGGTGACGACCAGCAGCACGACAGGTGCGTCGTTGAACCCGGACTCGGCCTCCAGCACGCCGGTGAGCCGTTTGGGCAGCGGCACCCTGCGCAGCACGGAGAAGACGGCGGCGGCGTCCGTCGAGGAGACCACGGCGCCCATCAGGAGCGAGGCCTGCCAGTCGAGTCCGATCAGGTAGTGCGCGGCCAGCGCCGTGACGGTCACGCTGATGGCCACGCCGAACGTCGACAGCACGGCGGCCGCAGGCACAGCGGGCCGGATGTCACGCCATTTCGTACTGAGTCCGCCCTCGGCGAGGATCACCACGAGGGCGGCGTATCCGAGGACTTGGGTCAGCGCGGCGTCGGAGAAGGCGAAGCCGATGCCGTCCTGGCCTATGGCGATGCCTATCCCGAGGTAGACGAGCAGGCTGGGCAGCCCGCTGCGCGAGGAGAGACGGACCGCCGCGACGGCGATGAGCAGGACGAGGGCGCTGAAGAGCAGTAGCTGGTTGAGGCTGTGGACGGTCAGGGCACGGTCCTCTCTGGCCGGGGCTCTCTCCTTGAGTGCACGAGTCGGTTGCTCCGGGCGCGGGGAATCGGCGCCTGAAGGCGGGTTCTTGAGCGGGCGGGCTGGTACGTGGGGCGGTCCTGACGGTCTCCTGACGCTTTCCTGACGAGTTCTTGACGCGCCGCCCATGGCGGAGCGCGGCTCCCGGACAGATGTCCGGCAGCGGCTAGTTCGTTTGGGTAGCTAACAATTTACCATTGCTTGAATATGCCGCCGGGAGAATTCCCAGGGGGTGACTCGCTGTCCGGGCGCGTCGGGGGTCGGCCTATGGTTGCTCCGTACGGATCGAGCCCGTCCGGTCCCCTCAGTCAAGGTTCACCCTGCCCCTCGAAGGACAGCGATGCCCGCCAAGAAGACCTCGCGACGCGCCCGCCTCATCGTGATCGTCGTCGTGCTGCTGCTCGTGGCCGGCATCGGCGGCGGCACCTACTGGGGCGTCAGCACTGTCCGGGACTCCTTCCCGCAGACCACCGGGTCGCTCAAGCTCAAGGGACTGACCGCGCCGGTCAGCGTGAAGCGGGACAGCAGCGGCATTCCGCAGATCTACGCCGACAACTCCAAGGACCTCTTCCTCGCCCAGGGCTATGTGCAGGCGCAGGACCGCTTCTGGGAGATGGACGTGCGCCGCCACATGACCTCCGGGCGCCTGTCGGAGATGTTCGGCGACAGCCAGGTGAAGACCGACGCGTTCTTGCGCACCCTCGGCTGGCGCAGGGTGGCCGAGAAGGAGTACAAGCAACTCCCCGCCGAGACCAAGGGCTTCCTCAAGGCGTACTCCGCTGGTGTCAACGCCTACCTGAAGGACCACAAGGGCTCGGAACTCTCCGTCGAGTACGCGGCACTCGACCTGGCGGGAGAGAACTACCAGCCCGCCGACTGGAGCCCCGTCGACTCGGTCGCCTGGCTCAAGGCGATGGCCTGGGACCTGCGCGGCAACCTGTCGGACGAGACCGACCGGGCGCTGATGACCAGCCGCCTGGACAAGGACCAGATCGAGGACCTGTACCCGGAGTACCCGTTCGACAGGAACAAGCCCATCGTCGACAAGGGCTCGGTCGACCCCGCCACCAAGAAGTTCGACCCGAAGGCCGAGGGCGGCGAGAACGGTCCGCAGAACGGTTCGGCCGGCACCGGCACCGGGCAGTCGGGTACCGGCGGCGGTGAGCCGCCCGCTGCGGGCGCCGGAGCCGGCGGGACGACCCCTGACGCCTCCGGGACCGGGAACGGCGCTCAGGGAGCCGGTGAGGCGGCTCAAGGGGCCAGGACACAGCTGGGGGCCGTGGCCAAGAAGCTGGACAAGATCCCCGGACTGCTCGGCCCGAACGGCAGCGGAATCGGCTCCAACTCCTGGGTGGTGTCCGGGAAGTACACGACCACCGGCAAGCCGCTGCTGGCCAACGACCCGCACCTGGCGCCGCAACTGCCCTCCGTCTGGTACCAGATGGGCCTGCACTGCCGCTCGGTGGACAAGTCGTGCCCCTACGACGTCTCCGGCTTCACCTTCTCGGGCATGCCCGGCGTGGTCATCGGCCACAACCAGGACATCTCCTGGGGGATGACCAACCTCGGCGCCGATGTGACCGACCTCTACCTGGAGAAGGTCAGCGACGGGCACTACCTGTACGACGGCAAGCAGGTGCCGTACCGCACCCGCGAGGAGACCATCAAGGTCGCCGGCGGCAAGGACCGCACCATCACCGTCCGCGAGACCAACAACGGGCCGATCATCTCCGACCGTGACAAGGAACTGCGCAAGGTCGGCGACCAGTCACCGGTCGGAAACGCCGCACCGGACCGCGGTGACGGCTACGCGGTCTCCCTGAGGTGGACCGCGCTGGAGCCCTCCAAGACCATGGACGCGGTCTTCAAGCTCAACCGGGCCTCGAACTTCTCCGAGTTCCGGGCGGCGGCCCGCGAGTTCGCCGTCCCCTCGCAGAACCTGATCTACGCCGACACCAAGGGCAACATCGGCTACCAGGCACCCGGCCGTATCCCGGTACGCGGCAAGGGCGACGGACGCTACCCGGCACCCGGCTGGGACCCCAGCTACCGCTGGAAGGGCTACATCCCCCAGCGCGCCCTTCCGTGGGAGTACAACCCGAAGCGCGGCTACATCGTGACCGCCAACCAGGCCGTCGTGGACCGTGAGAAGTACCCCTACCTGCTCACCGACGACTGGGGCTACGGAGCGCGCAGTCAGCGGATCAACGACCTCATCCAGTCGAAGATCAAGGACGGTGGGAAGGTCTCCATGGACGACATGGAGACGATGCAGATGGACAACAGCAGCGAGATCGCCAAGCTGCTGGTGCCCTACCTGCTGAAGATCGAGGTGGACGACAAGTACGTACGGAACGCGCAGAAGCTGCTGGAGGGCTGGGACTACACCCAGGACTCCGACTCGGCGCCGGCCGCCTACTTCAACGCCGTCTGGCGCAACCTGCTCAAGCTCGCCTTCGGCGACAAGCTCCCCAAGGAGCTGCGGGTCAAGGGCGACTGCCTGTACGTCGCGCCCTCCGACGACTCCGGCCCTGTCGACGATCTGAACGGCAACCAGCGACTGGTGCGCGAGTGCGGACAGCGCTCGCCCGACGACGCACAGCCCGACGGCGGTGACCGGTGGTTCGAGGTCGTACGCAAGCTGCTCAAGCAGCCGGACAGCGAGTGGTGGAAGACTCGCGACACCTCGACCCGCAAGGGTGACAAGAACCGCGACGACCTGCTGGCCCACGCCATGAAGGACGCGCGCTGGGAGCTCACCTCCAAGCTCGGCAAGGACATCAACACCTGGAGCTGGGGCAGGCTGCACCGGCTGATGCTCAAGAACCAGACCATCGGCACCGACGGTCCGGGCTTCATGCAGTGGCTCCTCAACCGCGGTCCCTGGGACCTGGGCGGCGGCGAGGCGGCCGTCAACGCCACCGGCTGGAACGCGGCGGGCGGATACGACGTGACCTGGGTGCCGTCCATGCGGATGGTCGTCGACCTGAGCGACATGGACAACTCCCGGTGGATCAACCTCACCGGCGCTTCCGGGCACGCCTACAACGCGCACTACACCGACCAGACCGACAAGTGGGCCAAGGGCGAGTTCCTCAAGTGGCCGTTCAGCGAGAAGGCGGTGGACAAGGCGACCGAGGACCAGATGGCCCTCACTCCCTGACGGCCCGGCGCTCAGCTACTGCGCTCGGTGACTGGGCTGAGCCGATGCGCTGAGCCACTCGGCTCAGCGGCGCCTGGGCTCAGCCCCTGCGGTAGGCGCCTGGGCTCGCACCTGCGGGCAGTTCCCGTGCTCAGCCTTTCGCTGGGCCTTCCGCCGGGCCCTCCGTGACCCCGAAGCGGTGTACTCCGCTCGGGGTCACGGCCGTGTCCACCCGGCGGTCGTGTTCCTCGCCCTCGATACGGTCGACCATTTCGCCGTCGTACAGCAGCACCGCACAGGCCGGCTGTGCACCCCGGGCCGCCAGCCGGGTGAGTACCCGGTCGTAGCAGCCGGCGCCCCGCCCCAGCCGCAGTCCGCTGCGATCCACGGCCAGCCCCGGCAGCAGCACCGCGTCCGTCTGGGTGACCGCCTCCGGACCGAGTCGGGCCCCGGACGGCTCGCGCAGCCCGCGCCCGGCCGCCACGAGCGCATCAGGCCCCTCGTAGGCCGCCCAGTCGAGGTCGTTGTCCTCCCGCAGAACAGGCAGCAGTACCCGTACGCCCCGCCTGCGCAGCGCCTCCAGCAGCGGGCCGGTGCCCGGCTCGCTGCCCACCGACGCATAACCGGCGACCGTGGCCGCACCGGCGAGCTCGGGCAGCTCCAGCACGTGACGAGCCAGTGCGTGTGCGGCTGCCTGGAGGTCGTCCGCAGTCAACGTTCTCCTCACCGACAGGACAGCGCGGCGCAACTCACGCTTACTACCGTCGCCGACGACCTCCGGTCCGCCCATGGAAATCCCAGCCCCTTCCGCGCCGTAAAACGCAATAAACCCAACAAACGCGATAAACGCCGTGGACGCTTATCTCCCACATCAAGTCAGCGGTTATGGTGCGGGACATGACTTCTCCCCGCGCACCGATCACCAAGGCAGTCATCCCCGCCGCCGGCCTGGGCACGCGCTTCCTGCCTGCGACAAAGGCCACACCCAAGGAGATGCTCCCGGTCGTCGACAAACCCGCGATCCAGTATGTGGTCGAGGAAGCGGTGACAGCCGGTCTTTCGGACGTCCTCATGGTCACCGGTCGCAACAAGCGCCCCCTGGAGGACCACTTCGACCGCAACTACGAGTTGGAGCAGGTGCTGCGGGACAAGGGTGACGACTCGAAGCTCGCCCGGGTGCAGGAATCCAGCGATCTGGCCACCATGCACTACGTCCGACAGGGCGACCCGCGCGGCCTGGGGCACGCCATCCTGTGCGCCGCACCGCACGTGGGGGACCAGCCCTTCGCCGTGCTGCTCGGCGACGACCTGATCGACCCGCGCGACCCACTGCTCTCCCGCATGATCGAGGTGCAGGAGGAGCGCGGCGGAAGTGTCATCGCACTGCTCGAGGTCGACCCCGGCAGCATCCACCTGTACGGCGCAGCAGCAGCCGACTCCACCTCCGACAGCGACGTGGTGCGGGTCTCCGACCTGGTGGAGAAGCCTTCGGCCGAGGAAGCGCCCAGCAATCTGGCCATCATCGGCCGCTATGTGCTCGACCCGGCGGTCTTCGAGGTCCTGCGCAAGACCGAGCCCGGCCGGGGCGGCGAAATCCAGCTCACCGACGCCCTCCAGGCCCTCTCCGCCGACGAGTCCCTGGGCGGCCCCGTGCACGGTGTCGTCTTCAGCGGCCGTCGCTACGACACCGGAGACCGGGCAGACTACCTGCGTGCCATTGTCAGGCTTGCGTGCGAACGTGAGGACCTGGGCCCGGAGTTCCGGGACTGGCTGCGCGGTTACGTCACCGAGGAGATGTAAGTCTTGAGCAAGACCTGGTCGGTCGATGAGCACCTGGAGGACATCCTCCGCAGTGTCCGCCCGCTGGACCCCATCGAGCTGAACCTGCTCGACGCGCAGGGCTGCATCCTGGTCGACGACGTCGTCGTCCCGACCGCGCTCCCGCCGTTCGACAACAGCTCCATGGACGGCTACGCCGTGCGCACGGCCGACGTCGAAGGAGCCAGCGAGGAGTTCCCCGCGGTGCTCAGCGTCATCGGCGACATCGCGGCGGGCAGCCAGGGCCTGCCCACCGTGGCGTCCGGCGAGGCGGCCCGCATCATGACCGGCGCGCCGCTGCCGCCCGGTGCGGAAGCCGTCGTACCGGTGGAGTGGACCGACGGCGGCACAGGCGGCGGTCCGGCGGATGCCATGCCCGCGCACAGTGACGCACCGGAGGGCGCCTCGGGCCAGGTACGTGTGCACCGCCCGGTCCTTCCCCGCCAGCACGTACGGGCCAAGGGCAGCGACGTGAAACCGGGCACTGTCGCACTCAAAGCGGGTACCGTCCTCGGCCCCGCACAGGTGGGACTGCTGGCAGCCATCGGATGCGGCGCCGTGACCGTCCGTCCGCGTCCCCGCGTGGTGGTCCTCTCCACCGGGAGCGAACTCGTCACACCAGGGGAACCGTTGGGGCCCGGGCAGATCCACGACGCCAACAGCTTCGTACTGACCGCCGCGGCACGCGCGGCCGGAGCCATCCCCTACCGGGTCGGGGCCGTGGCCGACGACGCCGACACGCTGCGGGCCACCATCGAGGACCAGCTGATCCGTGCCGATCTGGTCATCACCAGCGGCGGGGTCAGCGTCGGCGCCTACGACGTCGTCAAGGAGGCGCTCTCCCGGGTGGAGGCCTTCCGGGGCGGCGAGGAGGAGGACCGCGAGGACGCCGTCGGTGACGCGGTGGAGTTCCGCCGACTGGCGATGCAACCGGGCAAGCCGCAGGGCTTCGGTCTGATCGGTCCCGACCGCACCCCCATCCTCACCCTCCCGGGCAACCCGGTGAGCGCCTATGTCTCCTTCGAACTGTTCGTACGCCCAGCACTGCGCACGCTGATGGGTCAGGAGTCCGTCCGGCGGCGGACAGTGCGCGCCCGCCTGGCCGTCGACTCCCCGCTGACCTCACCGGAAGGCAAACGGCAGTTCCTGCGGGGCGACTACACACCGCCCGGCGAGGAGGACGAACTGGGCACCGTTCGGGCGGTCGGGGGAGCGGGCTCCCATCTGATCGCCGCTCTCGCACAGGCCAACGCTCTGATCGACGTCCCCGAGAAGACCGACCGGCTCGCCCCCGGTGAAGAAGTGACGGTCGTCCCCCTGGACTGATGCAGCAGGCCGCGCCCTTGCCGCTGCCGGTACCGTGTCTGGGCACAGCACAGGACCGGGAGAACCATGACCAGCCCCCAGCAGCACCTCACCCATGTCGACGCGTCCGGGGCCGCGCGGATGGTCGACGTGTCCGAGAAGGACGTCACCGCCAGGACGGCCCGCGCCACCGGGCGCGTGCTCGTCTCCCCGCAGGTCGTCGCACTGCTGAGGGGCGAGGGCGTGCCCAAGGGAGACGCACTGGCCACCGCCCGTATCGCGGGGATCATGGGTGCCAAGAAGACACCGGAACTCATCCCGCTGTGCCACCCCCTGGCCGTCTCCGGGGTCAAGGTCGACCTGTCGGTCGCCGACGACGCCGTCGAGATCGCGGCCCAGGTCAGGACCACCGACCGCACAGGCGTCGAAATGGAAGCGCTCACTGCGGTTACGGTCGCCGCTCTGACGGTCATCGACATGGTGAAGGCGGTCGACAAGTCGGCAGCCATCACGGACGTCAGGGTGGAGGAGAAGACCGGCGGCAAGTCCGGAGACTGGATCCGTCGGCAGCCGCTCACCGACGAGGAGGGCGCATGAGCGGTCCCGAGCAGCGGGAGTCCGAACGGCACCCGCACCCGCACGGGCACAGCACCGACCCCGGCACCGGTGCCGGCCCCAGCGCCGGCACCCGGGCCCACGACGGCTCCGGCCGCCCCGCGCAGCCCTACCGTGCCCTCGCCGTAACGGCCTCCAACCGCGCATCCGCGGGGGTCTACGCCGACAAGGGCGGGCCGCTCCTCGTGGAGGGCCTGAGGGCCATGGGATTCGCCGCCGAGGGGCCACGGGTGGTGCCGGACGGGGAGCCGGTCCGCGAGGTGCTCGAGGAGGCTGTGGAGGCGGGCTACGCCGTCGTTCTGACGACAGGCGGCACCGGCATCTCCCCGACCGACCGGACGCCCGAGGTGACCCGCGCCGTTCTGGACTACGAGATCCCCGGTATCCCCGAGGCCATCCGCGCCGAAGGAGTGACGAAGGTCCCCACAGCGGCTCTCTCGCGCGGCGTCGCCGGCGTCGTCGGCCGCACACTTGTCGTCAACCTGCCGGGCTCCACCGGTGGCGTCAAGGACGGGCTGGCCGTCCTCACCCGCCTGCTGCCGCACGCTGTCGACCAGGTGCACGGCGGTGACCATCCTGCCGAACCGGGCTCCGCAGGACATCAGGCAGGACATCAGTCCGACAGCCGGTCCAACAGTGGGCGCAGCAGTCGCTCCGACAGTCGGCGCAACAGTCGGTCCGAGAGCCGTTCCGACGACGGGTCCGGCGGCCCAAGAGGGGGCGACCCCCGCTGAACGCCCCGTGGCCGGCCGAGCTGGCGGACGGTCCCACGGCCCTCCGCCCGATAAGACTGCGCGACCAGCGAGCCTGGCGTGAGGTCAACCAGCGCAACCGTGACTGGCTGCGCCCATGGGAGGCCACCATTCCGCCGGCGCCTCCCGGCCATCTGCCGCCGCGCCGGCCCACCTTCCGCCAGATGGTGCGGCATCTGCGGACCGAGGCGCAGGCCGGTCGGATGCTTCCCTTTGTCATCGAGTACGAGGGAAAACTCGCCGGACAACTGACCGTGGCGGGCATCACCTGGGGCTCCATGTGCTCCGGGCATATCGGCTACTGGATCGACCGCGCGGTAGCGGGACGGGGCGTGATGCCGACAGCGGTGGCACTCGCCGTGGACCACTGCTTCCGTTCCGTCGGACTGCACCGCGTCGAAGTCTGCATCCGACCGGAGAACCTCCCCAGCCGCCGTGTGGTGGAAAAGCTCGGCTTCCGGGAAGAAGGCACCCGCCCGCGCTATCTGCACATCGACGGCGCCTGGCGCGACCATCTGGTGTTCGCCCTGACGGCGGAGGAGGTTCCAGAGGGTCTGCTGGCCCGCTGGCACCGGTCGCAGCCCGGTCGCTCGACAGAAATAAAATAAATGTTCGAATTGTGGGGTTGTCGGGATAGCCAGCCCCTGCCCGGCCATTTATCGGCCATTTCCGCGTAGCCCGGACGAGAAGTCACAAAAAAAGTTCGAGGGATCAGCCAGATCGTGCGACACACCGGGCTATTTGGCAGATGGGCTCATGCGATCCCCTCTACCGTGTGAGGGTGAGCAGCAGTGGCCTCATCTACGCAGTCATCGTCGGGGCCTGGGCCGCCTACTTGGTGCCGATGTGGCTTCGCCGACAGGACGAGCTGAACGAAGCCCGTCCGACGGAACGCTTCAGCACCGCCATCCGGCTGCTGTCCGGCAAGGCCGGCATGGAGCGTCGTTACGCGAGAGAAGCGGAGCGACGCCGGGCACGCGAGGGGTGGGCAGCGGAGGATCCGTACGAGCGGAGAGCCGCAGCAGAGTCCGGCGGTCCCGCCGCGTACGGCTTCGACGATGACGCGTACACGAGTGACCCGGACGCCGTCACCGAGCAGGCGGTGGACGTCCGGGCCTTTGCCGACCCCAAGACCATGGTCGGCGCGCCCGGTGTCGAAGCGCTGACCGAAGTGCACGCTCACCGAGTCTCTGCCGCGCACGAAAGTCCTGCTGCCGCGGAAGGCGGCCCTGACGCGGCGGCGCACGCCCGGCAGGCCCGTCCCGGGCAGGCGCACCCCGGGCAGGACCCGCGCGCAGGAGAGGACCCCGCCCAGGCAGGCCCCGACGGCCCCCGCGCGGGCGCGGTACGTGGGCAGGTGGCTGACGCGCGTGCTGCCGCGCTGGAAGGCAGACGCGCCAAGCAGGCCAAGCGCGCCAAGCTGCTGGCGCGACGGCGGCGTACGACGATGCTGCTGTTCCTTGCCTTCACCGTCGGCACCGTCATCGCGGCAGTCCGCGGACTCGCCCTCCTGTGGGTGCCCGCCGTTCCCGCCGTCCTGCTGAGCACCTACATCGTCTACCTCCGCGCGCAGGAGCGGCGCCGTTTCGCGTTCACCATGGACCGGCGCCAGGCCGAGGCGGCAGCGCGCAGTCTGCACGCCCAGCGGCCGCGCGGCAGCGCCAAGAGCGCTCCCGGCCGACGCCGGGCCGCGGCGCAGGAAACGGACACCGAACCAGGCCTCTCCGCCCGCCCGGCGGGAGCCGGTCGCGAGGGGCGCCGCCCACGGGCGGCTGTCGCTCCGGACGGTGCGCAGCCCGAGCGGGAGCGCGAGCGCGGCAGTGCCCACACTGACGCTCCCGGTGAGGACCGGATGGACGCCCGGCAGGAGGCCCGCGTCCAAGCGGAACAGCAGGAGGCGGCCGAACGGCGTGCCCTGGTCGAGCAGACCGACCACGCCGAATGGGTCGACCAGCAGCGTGCCCGGGACCGCGACTCCTCCGAGGGCGAAGGCTGGGATCCCGTACCGGTCCCGCTGCCCACCTATGTGAGCGCCCCGGTCGCCCCCCGCTCCACCCGGGGCGTCGACCTGGAGGCCCCGGACGCGTGGAGCTCGGCCCGCTCCAGCACCGCCCCCGTCGCCGAGCCGCACCCCGCCGAGACCGGGGCCCCCGGCAACGAGGCCTCGCACCCCCGCCGCGACCGCACGCCCCTCTTCGACCAGTACGAGGACGAGCACCGCCCCCGCGCCGCCAACGAATGATCCTCCCCCTGTGACCAGCGCAGGAACGGATTTCCTCCCGCCCCGGCGAGGATGCTAAAGTTTCATCCGTCGCAAGGGCCTGTGGCGCAGTCCGGTAGCGCATCTCGTTCGCAACGAGAGGGTCAGGGGTTCAAATCCCCTCAGGTCCACCGCACGTCAGAGCCCCCGCCGGGGATATCCGGTGGGGGCTCTTTCGTGTGTCGGGGGAGGGTCAGGGGTGGCAGGCGCGGGCGGTGTGGATCGTGGTGGCGGTGAGGAAGAAGGCGTCGGGGCGCCAGAGGATGCCGGTGCAGGCGTCGCCGTGCAGCAGATGGTCGAGAGTGGTGAGGTCCTCCTCGGGCAGGTAGGGGGCCAGTTGGTGGCGCAGGCGGGTCAGTAGGTGGTGGAGGTGTTCCCGGGCCGGCAGGGCGAGGGGGGTCGGGTGGTCGGTGAGGAAGGTGCGGGTGCCGGTGGGGACGAGGCCGGCGTGGGAGAGCATGGCGGGCCAGTCCTCGACGGTTGACATCGAGCCGGGGAGGGCGGCGCGCATTGCTGCGAAGCTCTCCTCGGACGCCGCGTCCAGTCTCGCCTGCAGGCCCGGGCGGCCGATGCCGATGTCGCGGGGGAGGAAGCGCGGGGGCAGCCCGCGTTCGGCGACAGCCAGTACGCCGCCGGGGCGCAGACGGGTGGCCAGGGTGTCCAGGGCGGCCTGTTGGTCGCCGAGGTGGTGTACCGCGTGGCTCGTCCAGATCAGTTCGGCCGATCCCAGGCCGGCCAGTTCTTCGGGCAGGTCGGCTCGGTGGGTGACGACTCTGCCGGCCGGGATCTGGCGGTCCGCGCGGGCCCGGGTGCGTTCCAGGAGGCCGGGTGCCTGGTCGACGGCCACGACCTCCGCGCCGGGGAAGCGGTCGGCGAGCAGGCAGCTGATGACGCCCGGTCCGCTGCCGATGTCGAGGACGCGGCCGACCGCGCGGGCGTCCGTGGCGTCGGTACGCAGCAGATCGTGCAGCCAGGCTGTCGCCGTTTCCAGGGCGGGCAGATGGAGTTCGGCCTCGCGCTCCAGTGCCGCGCCGAGCGCTTCCCAGTCCACGTCCGTCGGGTGTGTCTGCGTCATACGGCGGCTCCCTGCGGGGCGGGCACGGCGTGAGCGGCCGCGCGGTGTGCTTCGAGAGCCCGGTCGATGTCTTCGTCCACCAGGTCATGGGTGAGGGCGAAGGCCGCCGCGGCGCCCATGCCCGCGGCTGTCACCACCTGGGCGCGTGGGTCCACGACGTTGCCGACTGCCCAGACGCCGTACACGCTGGTGCGGCCCGAGCCGTCGGTGGTCACCACTCCCCGTTCGTCCTTGGCGCAGCCCAGTTCCGTCAGGAGGGAGTCGTTCGGCACCATCCGGGGGAAGACGAACGCCGCGCTCCGCGGTACGACGCGGCCGTCGGTCAGCTCGACGCCTTGCAGTCGGTCGTCGGTCACCGCCAGGCGCTTGATCTCGCCTTCGACCGTGCGGACACCGCGCGCGGTCAGCCGTTCGCGGTCCTGGTCGCTCAGTGGCCGGGTGTGCGGGAAGTGGACGACGTCAGCAGACCACTGGACGAGCAGCAGCGCCTGGTCGACCGAGTCGGGGTGGGTGCCCAGTACGCCGAGCGGCTGGTCGCGGACCTCGTAGCCGTGGCAGAACGGGCAGTGCAGCAGATCGCGTCCCCACCGTTCGCGGACGCCGGGAAGGTCGGGCAACTGGTCGCGCAGTCCGGTGGCCACCACGATGCGGCGTGCCCTCAGTGCTGCTCCGCCGGACAGGTGGACGAAGAAGCCGGGCGCTATCCGGTCAACGTGGTTGTCGAAGATGTCGGCACCGTAGCCGGTGAGCTCCGCCCGGCCTGCCTCCAGCAGATCCGCGGGGGGCATGCCGTCGCGGGAGAGGAAACCCCGCATGTGTGCGGCGGATGCGTTGCGGGGTCGGCCGCCGTCCACCACTGCCACCGTGCAGCGGGCCCGTGCCAGTACAAGGGCGGCGTTCAGACCGCCGGCGCCCGCACCGATCACCACCGCGTCGTACACCTTCTCGGCTGCCCCGGCCACCTTGCTGCCGACTTCGTCGGCGCGCCGGGGGGACTTCGTGTCGCTCATCGCGATCACCTCCTGGACGCAGGCTGCGACCAGCCGCGGCAGAGCGGCAAACTTTGTTGCCGTTTCCGGGAAAAGCAGGGTGCAATGGGCGCGTGGCAGACTCCGACGCCCTTGCACAGGCTCTCGCCCAGGTCGGTCCGCGGCTCAAGCGGTTGCGCACCCGGCGGGGGCTTACCCTGGCCGCCCTCGCTCGGGCGACCGGTATCTCCAAGAGCACGCTGTCCAGGCTGGAGTCCGGTCGGCGCCGCCCGAGCCTGGAACTGCTGCTGCCTCTCGCTCAGGCCCACCAGGTGCCGCTGGACGAACTGGTCGACGCTCCGGAGGTCGGTGATCCCCGGGTGCGGCTCAAGCCGCAGCGGGTCAACGGCAACACCGTGCTGCCGTTGACCAGTCAGCCGGGGCCGCAACAGGCGTTCAAAATGGTGCTCCCGGCACAGCGTTCCGAGCCGGACCTGTGCACGCACGAGGGCCACGAGTGGCTGTATGTCCTCTCGGGGCGGCTGCGACTGCGGCTGGCCGCGCACGACCTGGTGCTGGGCCCGGGCGAGGTCGCCGAGTTCGACACCCGGCTGCCGCACTGGTTCGGCAGCACGGGCAGCGGGCCCGTGGAGATACTCAGCCTCTTCGGTCGCCAGGGGGAGCGCCTGCATGTGCGGGCGCAGCCCCGCCAGACTCGTTCCATCGAGGGAGCAGACCGTTCCGCGGAGGGAGCCGGTCGTCCCGCCGGCGGGAGTGACCGGGCCGCCGAGGGGAGCGAGCGGGCCGTCGACGAGGGGTGACGAGTGTGCCGACCGCAGCGCTGGTCCGGCCGGCTGTCGGAGTCGTCCCCGGTGCTGAGCGGGGCGGTCAACCGGGTTGTCCGTTCGTGGTCAACCCGGTTGACCACGCCCCTCAGCCCGCGGACCGGTGACGGTTGGTCCCACGGGGAGGGCGGGCGTGCCGGGAGGGAGCCGTGGGCACCGGAGGGAGGTCGAGCTGTCGGACGAGTTGATGGAAGCAGAGCAGCGCCGTGATGGGCGGCAGGCCGGCCACCGCGATGCCGGCCGGAGTGGGGGGTGCGTCGGCGACGCACAGCAGTGAGGCGACGGCGGCGAAGAACAGTACGACGAGCCAGGAGTGCACGGTGCGGCGGCGGTAGGCGCGGGTCCGCAGGATGGAGAGCGTGGCGGCGACCCAAGGGGCGTAGATCAGCAGCGGCCAGGCGTGCGCGACGCTCGGGGGCGCTGATTCCTGGGCGAGGTCGTAGAGCGACGGGTAGGACGCCTTGGCGCCCAGGAAACTGACCAGCACCACGATCATGGCAGTGAGCGTGACGGAGAAGGCGCTGAGGATCCGCCGCCAACTCAGCTGCGTCCCGCGCTGCTGCTTCACCCGCTCCAAGGGACGTTCCTTGCGGTGTCTGGCCCGGGTGAGCGCGGCCGGGGAGTCGGCGAACCCCTGCTGTTCGACTGTGTCGAGGAAGTGGGCCAGTTCGGCGTCCAGGTCCGGGTGCTCGGCGTGCTCGGGGCGCTCGCCGTGCTCGGAGTGGGGCGAGGCGAAGCGGGTCAGTCCGAGAGTGCCGGTGTCGGTCGGGTCGGTGAGGCCCAGACGCGCCGCGGTTTCGTTCCTGACCGGCGAGGCGCCGTACGCGTGAGCTGAGTGCAGGTCCGGTTCGGCGGCATTTCTCGGCCCGGGAAAGCCGGTGTCCGGATCAGGGGGCGCATAGGGCGCGTACGGGTGCGACGTCTCGGTCAAGACTGAACTCTCTTTTCTGCGGGCAGGTTCAGACGACTGTGTCGAGACTGGTCCCGCACGCGCACGCTTCCGGTGGTGACCGATGGCGCGCAGCCCTGTGTCGTCCGCGATGACCAGCGCCAGGGGCGGATGCCGGGGATGACCGTCTCGGGTACAACCCCGTCAACGACTACTCCAGCCAGCGGAAACCCCTGTGGGCAGTACTCAGACTTATGAGCATGCGCTTTTCACGACGTATGTAACTCCTGCGTGAGACAGCGGGATGTCGGTATTGTGGACGGCATGTACTTTCACCAGATCTACGGCTGACACGCGCGGGGCGGCGCCCCGTCTCCCTCTCGCACCGGTGCGCATGCGCACACCGGTCCGCTGAGCGTGTCCATTTCCCGCCGCGGATTCTTGTCGCGGCGCGAAACCGAAGATCTGAAACGAGTGATCACTCATGTCTCGTGCATCCCGTGCATCCCGCACATCCGGTGAATTCCGTATGTCCCCGACGGCCCGTTCGGCCGATGCCTTTCCCGGGGCCCGGCCCGCTGACCGCCGCGCCCATATCGCGATGATCGGTATTCCCGCGGTCAGCCATGTGCTGCCCAGCTTGGAGATCATCCGGCAGCTCGTCGCCCGGGGGCACCGGGTGACCTACGCCAACGACCCGGCGGTGGTCGAACAGACCGCCGCGCACCTCGCCTCCACGGGCGCCGAGCTGGTGCCCTACACCTCCTCGCTGCCCGTCGCGGACAACAACTGGCCCAGCGATCCGATCGCCGCCATGGAGCTCTTCCTGGACGACGCGACAGCCGTACTGCCTCAGCTGCGGGCCGCCTACGACCAGGACCGGCCGGACCTGTACCTGTACGACATCGGATCGCTGGCGGCCCGGGCGCTGGCCGAGGAGCAGGGTCGGCCCGTTGTGCAGCTCTCGCCCACGTTCGTGGCCTGGGACGGCTACCGGGAGGAGGTCGGGGCGCAGCTGTGGGGGCTGCCGGGTGCGGACGCCCTCCGGGCCAAGTGCGCCTCCTGGCTGGCCGGTTGCGGAGCGACCACGAAGGATGTCGACACCTATCTGAGCCTGCCGGAGCGGGCACTGGCGCTGATCCCGCGCGCGATGCAGCCCAACGCCGAGCGGGTGGACACCGACCGCGTCACTTTCGTCGGCCCCTGCTTCGGCGTGCCCTCCGCCGAGGGGCCGTCGGCCCGTGGCACATGGCAGCGTCCCGACGGCGCCGAGCGGGTACTGCTGGTGTCACTGGGGTCCGCCTACACCAGACAGCCCGAGTTCTACCGGCACTGTCTGACGGCCTTCGGTGGGCTGCCGGGCTGGCATGTGGTGCTGCAGATCGGCAAGTACACCGACCCGGCAGAGCTGGGAGAGATCCCGGAGAACGTGGAAGTGCGCTCCTGGGTACCGCAGCTGGCGATCCTGGAGCAGGCCGACGCGTTCGTCACGCACGCGGGGATGGGCGGCAGTGCCGAAGGGCTGCGGACCGCGACGCCGATGATCGCTGTGCCGCAGGGGGCCGAGCAGTTCCAGAACGCTGACCGGCTGGTCGGTCTGGGCGTCGCTCGCCGGATCGACACCGAGGAGGCGACCCCGGAGCGGTTGCGCGCGGCGCTGTCCGCACTCACCAGCGACCCGGAGGTCGCCCGGCGGTGCGCCGAGTTGAGCGCCGAAGCGCGTGCCGAGGGGGGTACGCGGCGCGCCGTGGAGCTCATCGAGCAGTACGGCGGGTTCGACGACTGACCGACCCCGCCGACAGCCGCCCTGCGGCCCGCTGGAGGTCCACTGAAGGCCGCCGGGAAAGCCAGCTGGAAGGCGCCGTCAGGAAGACCGCCGCGAAGGCTGACGGTGGCAGTGCGCCGGGAGCGGGGACGGTCTCCCCGTCCCCGCCCCCGGCCCCGCCCCCGGCTACGAGGTGGCTTCGTCGAGCTCGTCGACGCACTCGCCGACGACGGTGGTGAGGAAGTACGTCATGCGCTCCATTCACCCAGGGTGTCGCCGTGGTCACCCGTTCGGGGTGCCTCCAGGGCGGTGCGCAGCCGGGGCAGCAGGGCGCGGGCGGCGGGGGCTGTCGGGCCGCCGGTGCGCCAGGTGAGAGCGATCCGGGCCCGCGGCTGAGGCGTCAGACGCAGCGTCCGCAGCCCCAGCGAGGCGGCCACCCGTGGCGGCATGTCCGGTACGACGGCGACGCCCAGTCCGCGCGCCGCCAGCTGGGCGAGGAGAGGCGGAGCGGCGGCCTCGAAGGCCACCCGGGGCCGGAACCCGGCATCGGTGCAGGCACGTTCGAGCACGCCGCGCAGGCCGGTGCCGCTGGGCAGGCTGATCAGGGCGCGGTCCCGCAGGGCGGTGACGTCTACAGGTCCCGCCCCGTGCGCCAGCAGTGGGTCGCCCGGTGCGACAGCTGCGACGACCGGCTCGTCCACCACGATCTCGGCCGCGGTGCCCTCGGGTGGATGCTCGTCCGCCAGCCCCAGTACGCCGATGTCGAGCTCGCCCCGGCGCAGGGCCTGGAGCATGCGCTCGGAGGTGTCCTCGGTGAGGCCGATCTCGACATGCGGGTGCTCACGGTGGAAGTCGGCCAGCACGGAGGCGATGTCGAACTGACCGGTCGCACCGGAGACCAGTCCGACCGCCACATGGCCGCGCAACAGACCGGTGAACGCGTCCGCGGCGTGGCGTACGCTCTCGACGGCCTCCAGGGCGGCCCTGGCGTACGGCAGCACGGCCTCACCGACCTCGGTGGGCGTCACCGAATGCCCCGTGCGATCCAGGAGAGGGTGGCCCAGTTCCCGTTCGAGCCTGCGGATGCGGGCGCTGATGCCGGGCTGGGCCAGGTGGAGGCGTTCGGCGGCTCTGGTGAAGCCGGCCTCCTCCACCACGGCGACGAAGAACTCCAGCTGCCGCAGATCCATGCCCGGCAGCCTAGTCGGGGCCATAACTGCTGCTTCTGGTTGCCAGAACCACCTGGTCTTGGACTTATGCGCCGCCCCGACGCCACCCTGGGAAGATCACCGCAGATGCTGCACGGGGAGCGGCCATGGACATCAAGCAGGCGATCGCAGCCGAACGCACGGAGCTCGCGGAGCTGTTGGAGCACCTGCCGGAAGCCGACTGGCAGGTGCCTTCCTTGTGCGCGGGGTGGCGGGTACGGGAAGTCGCGGCCCACATGTCGTCCGGG
Source organism: Streptomyces sp. B15 (assembly GCF_018070605.1). NCBI lineage: Bacteria > Bacillati > Actinomycetota > Actinomycetes > Kitasatosporales > Streptomycetaceae > Streptomyces > Streptomyces sp. B15. Next base: position 208,637 of record NZ_JAGPXJ010000002.1, on the reverse strand, counting down.
TTCCGCTCCTCCCGCTCCCAGGTGCTGCGCGAACTGCTGCGGGCACGCGGCAATCTGCACCGGATGACCGACCACTGTGCGCGCCGGGACGCGGCGGCCCTGAGCACGGCCGAGATCGTGGCTGCGCTGCGGGACAACGCCTACCACCCCTGGAAGCCCCCGGTGGGCGGCCTGCCGGCGGCGCTGGGGCACGACGTGGTTCACGGCCTGGACATCACCGTCGCGCTCGGCCACGAACGGCGCGTACCCGAGGAGCGGATCCGCGTCCTGCTGGACGGCATCACACCCAGGAGCGCGAAATTCTTCGGCGCCGACCTCGGTGGAGTCACTCTCCAGGCCGACGACCTCGACTGGTCGTACGGCGCCGGGGCGCCCGTGTCGGGAGCGGCGCAGGACCTGCTGCTGGTCGCGTTCGGACGCAGGTTGCCGCCTGGTCGGCTGGGGGGCGAGGCGGCGGACCGCTTCACCGCGCGCCTGGCCCGGCCGACCGCTCCGTAGGGCGGGGGCGGGCCGGCCCGACGGTAGCCTGGAGGCCCGCCGTCCGAGGAAGCCGCCGCACCATGTCCGAACCCCCCACCGCGCGCCACGAGCCCGCACGCCGCGAGACCGTAGGCCACGAGGCCGTACGCCGCGAGTCGGCGGGCCGTGCGCCGGCGGGACGCGGACCGTGGGCGACGCTGACGCGGCTGGTGCGTTGTCCCGTCTGCGGGGACGGCCTTGAGGTGGTGGAGCGCTCACTGCGCTGCCCGCAGCGGCACACCTTCGACATGGCGCGACAGGGCTACGTCAGCCTGCTCTCGGGCGCCAAGCGCACCGTGAACGCCGACAGCGCGGCGATGGTGCAGGCACGGACGGCGTTCCTGGAGGCCGGACACTATGCGCCGCTGACCCGGGCGCTGGCCCGCGTCACGGTCTCGCTGGGACTTCCCGGGGGCGGTGAGGACGGCACCGTGCTGGACGCCGGTGCGGGCACCGGGCACTACCTCGCCGCTGTTCTTGAGGCGCTGCCGGGTGCTGTGGGGCTGGCGCTGGACGCGTCGCCGTACGCGCTGCGCCGCGCCGCCCGGGCACACCCGCGGGCGGGTGCGGCCAGCTGGGACGTATGGCGGCCCTTTCCGGTACGGGACAGCTGTGTGGACGTTGTGCTGAACGTCTTCGCGCCGCGCAACAGTGCGGAGTTCCACCGGGTGCTGAAGCCCGACGGAGTGCTGCTGGTGGTCACCCCGACCGAGCGGCATCTGTGCGAGCTGCGCGACCGGTTGGGGCTGCTGGAGGTCGATCCGGACAAGGAGGAGCGCCTGGAGCGCGCACTGTCCGGCCACTTCGTGAGGGAGCGGACCGAGGCACTGGAGTACACCGTCGAGCTGCCCCCGCAGGATGTGGAGAACCTCGCTGCCATGGGACCGGCCGCGCGGCACATCGATCCCGAGGAGCTGCGGGAGCGGGTTGCCGCGCTGGGCGGGCCGGTGGATGTGACGGCGTCCTTCGGCGTCTCGGTCCACCGGGCGGATTCCTCACCCAGCGTTCAGGCCTGAACCAGGCTGCAGCAGGGCCGAACGACCGTCGGCCCGCCGTCGGCCGGGTTCGCGGTGGCCGACCCGGTGCTCACCTTCGCCGCTGAGCTCATCACGCGGCTGGGGCAGGTGGGGGAGTGGGGAGCGGTGGCGCGGCTCGCCACCCCGTCCGCCCTGTTCGGCAGCGATCCGGCCGAGCTCACGGCCGAGGTGTTCGAGGCCGCGGTGGTCAGGAGCGGGAGTTCCTGGCCGGGTTGCCCGGAGCGGCCCGCCGGCGCTAGCCGCTCGGCAGCCGGCCGATGTCCAGCGGCTGCCGAAGGCGAGCGACAGCTGCGACAGTGGCAACAGCTGCGACCGTCGCAAGAGCTGCAGCAGCTGTAAGAAACGCCGGAGGTTCAGCAGCCGCCGCAGTTGTAGTACGTGACGTCCCAGTGGTTGCTCTCGCGGTAGTAGATGTTGCCCGAGGCGGACTTCCACTTGGAGCCGCCGATGGAGGTGAACGTCCCGGTGATGTAGTTGGTCAGACAGCTGGAGAGGGACATGTCGAGTTTGTAGCCGTTCCAGTGGCTGTAGGTTCCGGAGGCGTGCCCCGTCTCCGTTCCGCCGGTCAGCCGGACGGCACAGCCGGATGCCCTCTTGAGCGTGATGGCGCCGTCAGCGGTGGCCGAGCGCAGCCCGTCGAACGAGGTGCAGGTGGGGTTGTTGCGGTCCGAGCAGCCGCCGGAGGACGTCCAGGTGATGCCCGCGGCCCGGAACTTGGCCGTCGCCTGCGCGTGCGTGAGCTTCGCGAGGAGCTGAGGGCTCCCGGCGGCCTGTGAGGGGCTCTGGGAGGCGGCGACAGGGGCCATTTGGGCGGCTTGGGCGCTCGTCGTTCCGGAGAGCGTCAGGGCGGCGGCGGCCACGGTACCGAGGAGTCCGGTCACAGCACGGCGAGTGAGTCTCATGGGTCCTACCTTCCCGAGTGGGGTGGGGCGGGTGGGGGGGGTGCACGACTCGCGGATCGGGGTCTGGGCGGCGGTCGGGCGTCAACGTAGCGGGGTGGCAGGGGCGTGTAAACAACGTGCAGAAGTGGTACGGCCATTGGCGGCGCGACTCGACGCCGGCCCTTCCGTCCGCCCCGGCCGTCAGCGGAAGAACTGCCCCGGAGTGAGCCCTGCCGTGCGGCGGAACGCGGCGATGAACGCGCTCGAAGAGGCGTAGCCCACCCGGTGCGCGACGGACTCGACCGAACGGCCCTGGGCCAGCAGCGGCATCGCCTCCTGCACCCGTAGCCGCTCCCGCCAGCGGCCGAAACCGTGACCGGTCTCGGCCACGAACAGCCGCGCCAGCGTGCGGGCGCTGACACCCGCTGACCGACTCCAGCCGGCGAGCGGGCGGGAGTCGGTGAGATCGGCGAGGAGCGCCTCGGCCACCGTGCGGGCCCGTGGGTCGGTCGGCCAGGTCAGCCCGATGTCCCGCGCGGGCACCGGCCGGAGCAGATCGAACAGCACGCCCTCGGCACGCTCCCGGGCAGGCCGCGACAGACCGGGCTGCGCCAGGTGGTCGATCAGCTCGCGCAGCAGCGGCGGTACGGCCACCACTGTCGGCTCCGGCCATGCCACGGGGCAGTGCGCGGGCGCGATGTACGGGCTGCACATAACCGCCGTACTGGTGGCGCCCGTCGCGTGCGCAACGTGTGCGGGGATCCACAGTGCGACAGAGGGCGGCAGCAGCCAGGTGCCGCCCGGTGCGCGTACCGACAGCAGACCGCTGGCGCACCAGGCCAACTGGTGCGCCGGATGGCGGTGCTCCTCGAACCATGAGCCCTGTGGGAGCGGGAAGCTGCGCACGACCAGCGCCTGCTGTCCGGGCGGGGAGTCGCATCCGGGCAGCGGGTCAGGAAGCTGTCCGTATGGCGGCATCAGTTGGCAGCGTACGGCGTAGTGGACTTCCGTCGGGGCCGTTTAGCTTCCCCGTATGCCGATGAACAGAGCGCACCGCAGACTGTGCAGTTCCGAGAAGTGGGCCACCGGTGTGCGGGAGCACCTGCTGCCGTGGGCCCTGGAGGACGTCGAACTGGGTGAGGACATCGTCGAGATCGGCCCCGGGTACGGAGCCAATCTGCGGGTCCTGATCGAAAACGTGCCCCGGGTGACCGCCGTCGAGATCGACGGCAAGACGGCTGAGCTGCTGCGCGACAAGTGGGGGGATCGCGCGCGCATCCTGCACGCGGACGGTTCGCGGATGCCGCTGCCGGACACGGCGTTCTCCGCGGTGGTGTGCTTCACGATGCTGCACCATGTACCCACCGACACCCTGCAGGACCGCATCTTCGCCGAGGCGTACCGCGTGCTGCGACCGGGTGGGACGTTCGCCGGCGCCGACAGCCAGCCCAACTTCCGCTTCCGCCTGCTGCACATCGGGGACACCATGAACACCCTCGACCCCGGCACACTGCCCGCCCGGCTGTCCAGCGCGGGGTTCACCGACATCGCCGTCGACCGCCATCCGGAGAGTGGCGGACTGCGCTTCCGTGCCCGGCGTCCGGCGCAGGAGGCGTAAGGCAGTGCGACCGCGCGTCAGTGCAGCAGTTTCAGCCCCACCACCCCGCCGACGATCAGCAGCAGGCACAGCAGCCGGGCCACGGTGACCGCGTCCCCCAACACGGCCATCCCGTAGAGCGCCGTACCGACCGCGCCGATCCCCACCCACACCGCGTACGCCGTGCCCAGCGGAATCTGCGACACGGCGTACGACAGGCCCGCCATGCTGGCCGCGAGAGCGACCAGGAAGAGCAACGTGGGCCACAGCCGGTGGAAGTTCTTCGACGCCTCCAGAGCGGTCGCCCACAGCGTCTCCAGACACCCGGAGACGATCAGTACGCCCCACGCCAGACCCATACGGTGCTCCCTCGCCGCCGATACCGTCCGTGTCGGTGCGGCGACGTACCCACTACCGCCGCCACCAGTGCTCCTCCCGTCCGCTCGCCCGCTCCCGCTCGCCCTCGCCGTGCGGCCCGACCTCGTGCCCCGCTGTCGGAGGGCCGGTGGGGGCGTCCGACGGGTTGGGCGCCGGCTGCGGGGTGGACAGGATGTCCTCCAGCTCCTGACGCACCGTGGCGGCCAGATAGCGGCTGACGCCCGGCCCCAGTGCCCGGTCCGCCGGATCGGTGGAGGTCTCCTTCACATCGGCGACCACGACCGTGCTGCTGGGCGGGATCTCCGCGGTCAGCTCCTCCAGCCCCTCGTTCGTCTCGATCACCCGGCGGGCGTCATGACTGCCGCCGATCAGCCCGCCGGCGCCGAAGCCGAGCAGCGCCCCCGCCGGGCCGCCCACCAGACCGAGCAACGCACCGACGAGTCCGCCCACGGCGAGGCCGGTGGCGCTGTCGGCGTGGTCCACCTCACCGGCGACCTCGGCCTTCCCGTCCGCGTCCCGGCCGATCACACGCGCCTCACGCAGTTCCAGCGCGCCCTGGCGATGCGCCTGCTCCAGCTCGTCCAGTGCGTGCAGGGCCGCCCTGGTGCCCCGCTCGGTGAAGTCGGCGAACAAGATGTTTTCCGTCATACGCCCACCATCGGCGCTCCGGCGGCGTCCGGCATCCGCAGCCGTTCGGGGGTGCGACTGGCACGGCCGGGGTGCTCCGGGTCAGGGTGGCCCCATGAGCGTCGCGTTCCTCTTCCCCGGCCTGGCCTCGCTACGGGCGGGCATGCTGCACCGGCTGCCGGACACCGCAGCCTCGGCGACCGTGCTGGCCGAGGCCGAGTGGGGTCACCCGGGAGGGGTGGCGCAGCTGGACACGGCCGAGGCGCTGGCGGAGTCGGAGGTGGCGCGGCACGTGTGTCTGCTGGTCGCCGGGGTGGCGGGGGCCAGGGCGCTGATCGAGGACGAGAACGTGCTCCCGTCCGCCGTGGCGGGACACGGCCTCGGGGGGTTCGCGGCGGCTCTCGTCGCCGGCCTGCTCACCTTCGAGGAGGCGCTGCGGGCGGTCCGGCTGCGTGCCGAGCTGCTGGAGCGCGCCGAGGAGCCGGTGCACGACATCGGGATCCGGATGGCGCAGCACCTGGCCACCATTCCGCGCCGCACGCACACGCTGCCCTATGTGGCGGGCACGAGCGGTGCGTGTCTGCGCGGGGACGCGAACGGCGTCTTCGACGATCTGGCCCGCTCGGTCGCCCTGCCGGTGCGCTGGGAGGAGATGACGGCGGCGCTGCGGAGCACCGGAGCCGACCGATGGGTGGAGCTGTCGCCCGGTCGCGCACTGACCGCTGATCTGACGGGAGGGGGAGCCGGCGCGGTGGGGCCCATGGTGCGGGTGGTCTCGGTGGAGGAGCGGGGGATCGCCGAGGCCGCGGACATCGCGCGCGGTGCGGCCGGGGAAGGGGTCGCGCCCGTCGGCTGACGGCTTCGGTCCATGGCGTCAGCGATGGCTTTGGCCGACGGCGTCGGCCGACGGGACCCGGCGAGGAGCAGGTGGCCCGGTGGAACCGGTCAGCTCGGCCGGTCGTCAGCCCGGCCGGTCAGACGGTTCGGCGCAGCGGCTTGGCGAAGCACCGGCTCTCCTCGTGGAACCGGTAGTGGCCGAATTTTGCCGGAGCCGGCTTGTACCCCTCCGAGGTGTACAGAGCGATGGCCTCCGGCTGCTTGAGGCCCGTCTCCAGCACCATGCGGGTGCGTCCCGCCTCCCGTGCGTCCTGCTCCAGCAGCGCGAGTATTCGGCGGGCGAGCCCCTGGCCCCGCGCCTCCGGCAGGACGAACATGCGCTTCAGTTCGGCGTCGCCGTCCGCGTAGTTCTCGTCCTCCTCGTCCAGCCCCCGCGCAGCGTCCCGGGAACGCCAGCCGCCGGTGGCGACCGGTCGCTGCTGGTCGTCGTAGGCCAGCACGTACAGACCGCGCGGCGGCTGGAACATCGAGGGGTCCAGCGGGGTCGCGTCACCTTCCGGGTCGCCGTAACGCAGCGCGTACTCCTGGAGCACGAGATCGTTGAGCTTCCGGGCGTCCGGGTGATCGAAAGGGGCGGGAACGATCTGCATGCGGGCATCGTAAGGTGCACGGATGCACAAGGTGAGCACGGTGAACGTCAACGGACTGCGGGCGGCGGCCAGGAAGGGGTACGCGGAGTGGCTGGCGACCAGTGAGGCAGACGTCGTCTGCCTGCAGGAAGTGCGCGCCGAGCCGGAGCAGCTGCCCGAGGCGGTGCGGTCTCCCGAAGGATGGCATGCCTTCTGGGCGCCGTCCTCGGCGAAGGGCAGGGCCGGTGTGGCGCTGCTCACCCGCCGGGAGCCCGACAGCGTACGTGTGGGATTCGGCACAGCCGAGTTCGAGACGTCGGGCCGGTACGTGGAGGCGGATCTGCCCGGGGTCACCGTTGCGAGCCTGTATCTGCCTTCCGGGGAGGTGGGAACGGAGCGGCAGGACGAGAAGGAGCGGTTCATGGCCGCGTTCCTGCCCTACCTGTGCGACCTTCGGGAGCGCGCGGCGGCGGCCGGGCGTGAGGTGCTCGTCTGCGGGGACTGGAACATCGCCCACCAGGAAGCCGACCTGAAGAACTGGCGCGGCAACAAGAAGAGCTCCGGGTTCCTGCCCGAGGAACGTGCCTGGCTCTCCCGCGTCCTCGACCCGGCCGACGGCGGCTACACGGACATCGTCCGCTCGCTCCACCCGGACGTGGCGGGCCCGTACTCGTGGTGGTCGTACCGGGGGCGCGCCTTCGACAACGACACGGGCTGGCGGATCGACTACCACATCGCCACACCGGGGCTGGCGGGGCGCGCGGTGAAGGCGTACGTGGAGCGGGCCGCCACCCACGACGAACGGTGGAGCGACCATGCGCCGGTGACCGTCGACTTCGGCCCTTGAGCACCTCGTGCAGCCGGCGCCATGAGCCCGCGTCATGGCGCCGGGCTCATGAGCCCGGCGCCATGGGCCCGACGTCGTGCGGGCGAGTCGGTGCAGCCGCCGTCTGCCGGACTCGACGGCTCAGCTCGTGCTTCAAGGTCCAGCCGCTCCGCGTCTTGCTCACGAGTGCGCCTACCTCTCGTTCAGTGCCGCGGCAGCTGCGTCAACGAGGGGCGTGATCAGCCGAATGTAGGCACGTAACGTCTCTTGGAACTCACGGCGGTTCTCCCGGCCGGCGTTCTCGGCCATGGCCGCCAGGGCTGTGGCGAGCGTGCCCGACATGATCAAAAGGTTCGATGCTGCGACTTGAACCGCGGAAGGGCCTTCCAAGTCGACCAGTGTCACCGCCCGACGCAACTGCTGGTGCCGGTCGCGGTGAGCGGCCAACGCGGCTTCACACTCGGTGATCGAGAGACCGTCGACTCCTCGGAGCCCGTCAGCGACGACCTGGGCCTGCTCAATGAGGTTCAGGTAGGCGGCCCGCCGGGTCTGACGGGTGCCTTCGCGGCGCTGCGCCTCAGTAGTCGCATCGACCTGGAGTCGAGCAGCGCGGGCGTTGCCCCTGCTGGTCAGCCAGCTCGCCAGCGAGCTTGCAGCGATCGCCGTCACCCCTGTGAGGCCGGCGACGAACAGCGAGTTGTCAGGCATGCCCAGGAGTCTCCCCAAGAAGACCCCACGACGGCCACTGCCTGGGAAGCCGCGGGATGAAGACCCCTATGTCCCGCCGGGCGAGCCATGGCTGTCGCCCGTCGGCGCCACACCCCCGCCGGGGGCACCGCTGTTGTCGCCGGCCAGGGCGGTGGCCGTGCTGATTGTGAGGCCTCCGGTGGCGATCAATGCGGCGGCCATTACGCGTGCTGCTGCCTCTTCATCGTGGCTCCCCCCGTTGTCGTGTGCGGGGCCTGTTGCTCCATCCTGCGCCCCGCACACGGTTCGGGCCCGGTGTTTCGGCCCACCCCGAAACACCGGACCCGGCCCGCACATCGGAATCGCGAACAGGCGGCGCTCAGGCGGGCAGCTCAGTGTCGATGATGAAGCTGATCTCGACGACCTGGCCGGGGAAGTACAGTCCGGTGACGCCGAGGACCGTGCTGACCGGGCGATGGTCGCCGAAGTACGCCAGGTTGCCTTCGGACATCGCCGAGGCGTTTCGCTGCAGGTCCACCATGTACACGGTCTGCGAGACGATCTGGTTGCGGGTGGCGCCGTAGTGGTCCAGGACCTTGTCGAAGTTGCGGTGGACCTGCGCGAGCTGGGCGGCGAAGTCGTCCGGGTGGAGGAAGTCGCCCGCCTCGTCGAGGGAGAGCTGTCCTGAGACGTGGATCAGGGTGCCGGACTTGATCGCCTGCGAGTAGCCGAAGCTGCTCTCGGCCGGCACGTCGTGGTTGAAGACGTCGATGGTGGCCATGCTGCCTGCCTTCCTGCCGGGAGTGCGCTCGGGTTGTCTTGCGTCTGCGTCGAACCAGGGCACGCACTCTCTTGTGGTTACCCCGGAACTGTAAGAGAGTGTTGGCTGACCTGGAAGAACGCACTTTTCGGCAACTGAGGAACCCAATGGTGACCAAGCAGTTCAGCGGCTCGCCCGAGGACGCGGACCTGCGGCGGGCGGACTCCCTGGCGCGGCAGATCTTCTCGGACGTCGCCAACAAGTGGGCGTTCCTGATCATCGAGGCGCTCGGTGAGCGCACCCTGCGCTTCAGCGAGTTGCGCAACGAGGTCGAGGGCGTCAGCCACAAGATGCTCACCCAGAATCTGCGCATGCTGGAGCGCTACGGGCTGGTCGAGCGGACGGTGCATCCCACCGTGCCGCCACGGGTCGAGTACGCCCTCACCGAGCCCGGCCGGGCACTGCGGGCCACGGTCGACGGAATGTGCGGCTGGACCCACCAGTACCTCGGCCACATCGAGGCCGCCCGCCGTCGCTTCGACGGCTGACGGGCCTTCGACGGCTGACGGACGCTTCGACGGCTGACGGGGCGTGGAACCCGCGGAGGCCGTCGGCCGGTCGTGCCGTGGTCTTGTGTCCACGGCAGGGGCCGGGCCACCGTGGAGCAGGCGGGGTGAGGGGCCCTGCCGTGCCCAGGGGAGGCGGCCATGGACGGTGCAGCGCAGTCCGGTACCGAGGACGGGACGGGGGCCGGTGCCGGAGGCGGGACCGGTGCCGTCGTACTGCCCGCCGCCCGGATCGGCGACGGAGCGCATCATGTGATCGCCGTGCACGGCTGGTTCGCCGACCGGCGGGCGTATGCGCCGGTCTTCGACGTACTCGACCGGAACACGTTCAGTTATGCCGTTCCCGATCTGCGCGGCTACGGCGAGGCGCGGGACATCCCCGGCTCCTGGACGACCGATGAGGCCGCCGGGGACATCCTGGCGCTGGCGGACGCGCTCGGCTGGGAGCGGTTCTCGCTCGTAGGGCACTCGATGGGCGGCGCCGTCATCCAGCGGGTCGTACTGGCGGCGCCGGAGCGGGTGCGCCGGATGGTGGGCATCGCGCCGGTGCCCGCGAGCGGGGTGCCGCTGCAGGGCGAGCAGTGGGAGCTGTTCGCGCAGGCCGCGCAGCGACCGGCGAACCGCAGGGCGATCATCGATCTGAGTACGGGCAACCGTCGTCCGGACGCCTGGCTGGACCTCATGGTCGAGCGGTCGCTGTCGTGCACCGACCCGGGTGCTTTCCGGGCCTGGTTGGACTCGTGGGCCCTGGAGGACTTCCACGAGCAGGTGCGCGGCTGCCGGGTGCCGGTGCGGCTGGTTGTCGGAGACGGTGACCCGGTGCTGTCGGCGGAGGTGGTGCGTACGACATGGCTGCGCTGGTACACCGCCGCCGAACTGGTGGAGGTGCCCGCCGCAGGGCACTATCCGCTCGACGAGACGCCGCTGGAGACCGTACGTGCGGTGGAGGACTTCCTCCGTGCGGAAGGCGGTGCGTGATGGGCAGCGCCGCGACGGCCGCGGCGGCGCCCGATGTGGACGTGTTCGATCCGCGCCGCTACGCCTCCGGCCTGCCGCACGAGGCGTTCCGTGTGCTGCGGGACAGTGCTCCGGTCGCCTGGCAGGAGGAGTACGAGGTGCTGGGCTGGCCGGCGGGACCGGGATTCTGGGCGGTGACGCGGCATGCGGACGTGCTGCGGGTGCTGCGTTCGCCCGCCGAGTTCTCCTCCCACGAGGGTGCGACCCAGATCCGCGACCCCGACCCGGAGGATCTGCCGTTCATCCGCCGGATGATGCTCAACCAGGATCCGCCCGCGCACCACCGGCTGCGCACCCTGGTCAGCCGGGCCTTCACACGGCGCCGGGTGGAGCGGTTCGAGGCAAAGGTGCGGGCGCGGGCCCGGCGGTCGCTGGCGGCGGCGTGCGAGCGACTGCGGGAGCGTGACAGCTGCGACCTGGTGGCCGCCGTCACCGACGACTTCGCGCTGCTGAACCTCGCCGACCTGCTGGGCGTGCCGACCGGGGACCGGGGTCTGTTGCTGGAGTGGACCGAACGGATCATCGGCTACCAGGACCCCGACCAGGCCCACACCGTGCTCGGGCCGGACGGCCGTCCGGCCAACCCGAGGTCGCCCGCCATGCTGGCGGAGATGTTCGACTACGCGCGTGGGCTGGCGGCGTACAAACGCGCACACCCGGCGGACGATGTGATGACCGGGCTCGCCCATGAACTGACCGGTGCCGAGCTGGAGATGTTCTTCTTCCTGCTGACTGTCGCGGGCAACGACACGGTGCGCAGCGCGGCACCTGGTGGGCTGCTCGCACTGGCGGAGCACCCGCGGGCTCAGCGCACCATGCGCGACCTGGTGCGCGAGGGGGACATCGAGGCGCAGTCCGTCGCGGTGGAGGAGCTGTTGCGCTGGCACACTCCTGTGCTCAGTTTCCGGCGTACGGCAGCGCGGGATCTCGAACTGTCGGGACGTCGCATCAGTGCCGGGGAAAAGGTGGTGGTCTTCCACGCCTCCGCCAACTACGACGAGCGGGTCTTCACCGCGCCGCACACCCTGGATCTGGCGCGTACGCCCAATCCGCATCTGGCGTTCGGGGAGGGGCCGCACGTCTGCCTGGGTGCGCACTTCGCCCGTCTCCAGCTGCGCGTCCTGTATCAGGAGGCGGCCCGGCTGCTGCCGCCGTACGCTCTGCTGCCGCCGCGGGAGCGGGCGCACGGGGCGGGAGGGGAAGTGCGGCGCCTAGTCTCCAACTTCATCCACGGCATCAAGGCCCTCCCCGTCCGTCCGGCCGGTTAGCCACTCCTCCAGTTCGGCCCGCACCCGCCGGTCCAGGGCGAGGCCGAGTTCCGCCTCGACGATCTGTTTGGCGACGGGCGCCACGCGCGCGAGCAGCTGGTTCAGCTCGCCCGGGTCGGTGGACCGCTCCCTGGGCAGGAGGTGGGAGCGCAGCAGACGGGCGAACGTGGCGGCGATCTCGTCGGTCTGTGCGCGCAGTTCGCGGCCGGCCTCCAGGACGTCGGCAAGGGGGATGCCCTTGGCGACCAGTTCGGCGGAGCCCTCCAGCAGCCGGCGGCTGGTGTGGACGAACTCGTCTCCGTCGATCGCGACGTAGCCCAGATCCAGGGAGGCGGCCAGGTTGTCGACGGTGACCTCTCCCTGGAAGTAGTCGGCCAGCTCCTCCGGGGTGAGCCGGACGGGGGTCTCCTCGGAGAACGGGGTGACGACCGTGCTGTCCAGCCCCATGACCTCGGCTGCCGAGCGTACGTCGCGGCCCTTCTCGAAGGCGTCGAGCAGGTCGGCGATGCCGCCCAGGGTGTGGCCGCGGGACAGCAGCGCGGTGATGCTGCGCAGCCGCGCCAGATGGTGCTCGTCGTACCAGGCGATACGGCCCTCGCGGCGGGGCGGCGGGAGGAGTTTGCGTTCGCGGTAGAAGCGCAGGGTGCGGGCGGTGATGCCGGCGGCCTCCGCGAGTTCGGGCGCGCGGAACTCCCGGCCGTGCCCGGCCTGCTCGCCGGGAGCGCCCCCGGTCGGCTCGCCCGCCCCGCCCGTCGCCTGTCGTTCGTTCCTGCTCGCCACGTCCCCCAGCCTAGGCGGAGGCCGTACGGCACCACCCTGGTGCGACCGGCGGTAACTTTCCTCCCGCCGACCCCTACCCATGGGTATCCCTCTGCCCTACTCTCGTGACCGTGCCAGTGATTACTGGCACGGTTGTGGGTCCGCGAAGCGGGAGCGCGGCGTGCGGCAACGCGCACGGCGCAGCGCACCACGGCACACAACAGCGCAGCAGACGCAGCGTGCGCAGCGACACAGCAGCACGCGACAGATCCCGGGAGGCGGCGGCATGGCGGCCGAGCACGAGCAGGAGCACGTCAGGGTGGCGGTGATCGGTACCGGGTTCGGCGGCCTGGGGGCCGCCGTCCGGTTGCGCCGCGCGGGGGTGACGGACTTCGTCGTCCTGGAGCGCAGGGACGCCGTCGGAGGCACCTGGCACGACAACACCTATCCGGGGTGCGCGTGCGACATCCCCTCGCACCTGTACTCGTTCTCCTTCGCGCCCAACCCCCAGTGGCCGCGCAGCTTCTCGCCCCAGCCGGACATCCACGCCTACCTGGAGCGGGTCACCGACACCTTCGGTCTGCGTCAGCACATCCGCTTCAACACCGAGGTCCAGCAGATGAGCTGGGACGCGGAGGAGCTGCACTGGCGGGTGGAGACCTCGGCGGGCACGCTGACGGCCGATGTCGTCGTCTCCGCGACGGGGCCGCTGTCCGAGCCGAAGCTGCCGGACGTCCCCGGGCTGGACTCCTTCGAGGGCAAGGTCTTCCACTCCGCCACCTGGGACCACGACTACGACCTGCGCGGCAAGCGGGTGGCCGTCGTCGGCACCGGCGCCTCGGCCATCCAGATCATCCCCGCCATCCAGCCGGTCGTCGGCGAGCTGACCGTCTTCCAGCGCACCCCCGCGTGGGTGCTGCCGCGCGGCGATCGCCGGATCAGCAAGGCGGAGCGGAAGCTGCACGCCCGCTTCCCCGCCACCCAGAAGCTGCGCCGCTTCGCGCTGTGGGGCGTACGGGAGCTGGAGACGCAGGTCTTCGCCAACTACCCGAAGCTGCTGCCCGCGGTGGAGCAGGTCTCCAAGCTGCATATGAAGCGTGCCGTCAAGGATCCTGAGCTGCGCCGCAAGCTGACGCCGGACTACCGCGTGGGCTGCAAGCGCACCCTGCTGTCGGACGACTACTATCCGGCGCTCGCCCAGCCCAACACCCACGTCATCGACTCCGGGCTCAAGGAGATCCGCGGCAACACCCTGGTGTCGGCGGACGGCCGCGAGGCCGAGGTCGACGCGGTGGTCTTCTGCAGCGGCTTCCACGTCTCCGACATGCCCGTCGCCCAACTCGTCAAGGGCGCGGACGGCGAGACACTGGCCGAGTCCTGGGCCGCGGACGGGATGAACGCGCTGCGCGGGACGACCACCACCGGTTTCCCCAACTTCCTGTTCGTCATCGGTCCCAACACCGGTCTGGGCACCAGCTCGATGGTGCTGATCATCGAGGCGCAGCTGAACTATCTGATCGACTACATGCGGAAGCTGGACACCCTCGGCGGCGGCGACAAGGTCGCGCTGGACGTACGGCCCATCGCACAGCACACCTACAACGCGAAACTGCGTGAACGCATCAAATCCAGTGTCTGGGAGACCGGCTGCACGAGCTGGTATCTGGATGCGCAGGGGCGGCCGGTGGCCGTGTGGCCGGGCACCACCGCCGAGTTCCGCAAGATCACCCGCGAGGTATGGCTGGAGGAGTACGAGGTGCTGCGCGCGCCGCGTGCCGGAGGGGCCGCGGGGCGGGGGGCCGCGCGCCGCAAGGCGCCGCTGTCGGCCGGGAGCGTCAGCAAGGGAGCCGCCACCGACGCCTTCCCCGCCGCGGGGGATCTGCCCTCGGCCGGGTCCTCGGATGTGCGGGAGGACGTGCGATGAGCCGCCTGGCCGGTACCCGTCCGCTCAAGGGGCTGACCGGGCGCTACGCGCCGCCCGCGCCCGCGCGCGAGCTGACCGCGCGCTCCGGGGACGGGGTGCGCTTCCCCGTAGAGGTGCACGGCAGCCCCGAGGACCCCGCCGTCGTCCTCGCCCACGGCTGGACCTGCTCGACCCTCTTCTGGGCGCCGGTGATCCGCGAGCTGACCGCCGGCGGCCACCGCGTCATCGTCTACGACCAGCGCGGGCACGGCCGCAGCCCGGCCGCCGACGCACCCCTGGCCTACAGCACCGCCATGCTCGCCGACGACCTGTGTGCCGTACTGGACGCCGCGCTGGAGCCGGGCGAACGGGCCGTCGTCGGCGGTCACTCCATGGGCGGCATGACGATCATGGCGGCGGCGGGCAGAAAGCAACTGCGCGAGCACGCTGCCGCGTTGCTGCTGTGCAGCACCGGCGCCGAGCATCTGACGGGCCAGGCGCGGGTGCTGCCGTTCCGCTCCGAGTCGGTGCGCGCCGTCGCACACCGGGCGCTGCTGGGCTCGGCGGCGCCGCTGGGCCCCGTCACCCCGCTGACCCGCAAGGCCCTCGCGTACGGCACGCTCGGGCCGCGTCCGGCGCCGGAGACCGTGCGGGCCACAGCGCACATCGTGCACGCCTGTCCGACGCGCGTCCGGTCCGCGTGGGGCGGGGTGCTGGCCGGGCTCGACCTCGCGGCCAAGGTGCCGCGGCTGGACGCGCCCACCGCCGTCGTCATCGGCACCCACGACCGCCTCACCCCGCTCCCGCACGCCCACCGGCTGGCCGCGCTGCTGCCCGACTGCACAGGCGTGCACGAACTGCAGCGGCGCGGGCACATGACGCCGCTGGAGGAGCCGGAGACGGTCGGTGCCGTCCTCGCGGGGCTCGCCAGGGACCACCTCCCGGCTGCCGACGTCGCCGCCGCAGCCATGACGAAGGAGAAGAGCGCATGAGCAGGGTCGGTCTGGAGGGGCAGGTCGCCGTCATCACGGGTGCGGCCCGTGGTGTGGGGGCGCTGCTGGCACGGAAGATGGCGGCGCGCGGCGCCAGGATCGCGCTGGTCGGGCTGGAGCCGGACGAGCTGAAGCGGGTCAGCGCATCCCTGCACACGGACTCGGCGCACTGGTACGCCGACGTCACCGATCACGAGGCCATGGCGCGGGTCGCCGGCGAGGTCAAGGAGCACTTCGGGAAGGTCGACATCACCGTCGCCAACGCCGGGGTGGCCACGGGCGGGCCCTTCATGGACTCCGACCCGGTGGCCTGGCGCCGGGTGATCGAGGTCAACCTCATCGGCGGCGCCGTCACCGGACGCGCGTTCCTGCCCGTACTGGAGGAGTCGCGCGGTTACTTCCTGCAGGTCGCCTCGCTCGCGGCCATCACGCCGGCCCCGATGATGACGGCGTACTGCGCCTCCAAGTCCGGTGTGGAGGCGTTCGCGCACAGTCTGCGCGCGGAGGTCGGCTACAAGGGTGTGGGCGTCGGTGTCGGCTATCTGAGCTGGACGGACACCGACATGGTGCGCGGCGCCGACGCGGACGAGGTGATGCGGGACGTACGGCAGCGGCTGCCGTGGCCCACCAACAAGACCTACCCGCTCGGCCCCGCCGTCGACCGCCTCGTCGCCGGTATCGAGCGCCGCGCCCCGCATGTGTACGGCCAGTGGTGGCTGCGCGGCATGCAGGGCATCCGCGGCTATCTGCCCCCGCTGATCGGCGGCCCGCTGGGGCGGCGCGAGATGCGGGCGGTGGCCGCCAGGCTCCAGGCGGCGGGCGGGGTGTCCATGGGGCTGGTCGGCGCGGGCGGCGAAGCCGACGAAAAGGCCCGCGCCTCGCGATAGGACCTGCCCCGCGGTTCCCCGCGCCCCGCAAGGGGCGCGGGGAACCGCGCGAGCAACACAGCTCACCCGCAGCCTGCGGGAGACGGACAGGGGCACCCCCCCGTAGCAAGAGGGTGCCCCTCGTCGGCCGTGGGACCGCGTCAGCGGTCTTTGTCCTTCCACTCCTGGGCGCGCTGCTGGGCCTTGTCCTTGAGCTCCTGCGCCCTCTCGCGGGCGTCCTGGCCGCCGCCGCCCTGCTTGCCGCCGGAGCGGGACTTGCTCTCCTCCGCCTTTGCCTTGCCCTTGTGCCGAAGCTGCTCTGCCTTGGACTTGAACTGGTCTGCGAGGCCCATCGTCACTCCTTCGGACGGATCGGATACGTGTCCTCATGGGCATGTCCTCATGGGCACTTTCCACCCTGCCACGCCACGCCATGACCCGCATTCCGTATCAAAAGGTGCA
This sequence comes from Streptomyces sp. B15, assembly GCF_018070605.1. Classification (NCBI taxonomy): domain Bacteria; kingdom Bacillati; phylum Actinomycetota; class Actinomycetes; order Kitasatosporales; family Streptomycetaceae; genus Streptomyces; species Streptomyces sp. B15. The sequence goes on along the minus strand of NZ_JAGPXJ010000002.1, from coordinate 192,026 downwards.
AAGTCTGGAAAGTGCTGCGGAGCGGTGCGGAACCGTGCGGGTCAGTAACGCGGCGGGAGCGGCGGGCGGGAGCGGTCGGGGACGTCCCGGTAGTCGGGCGGGGTCCGGGCCGGGTGCCGTTCCAGCAGGTCGAGGGCGGTGCTCACGGCGGTGCCCAGCACGGAGCTGCGGCCCTCGGCCCAGTCGAGCGGGGTGCGCAGCACCTCGATGTCCGGCTCCACACCGCGGTTCTCCACCGACCACCCGTAGCCCTCGAACCACGCGGCGTTCATCGGCACCGTGATCACCGTGCCGTCGCCGAGCCGGTGCCTGCCCGTCATACCGACGACCCCGCCCCAGGTGCGGGCGCCGACGACCGGACCCAGCCCGAGCAGCCGGAACGCGGCGATGATCATGTCGCCGTCGGAGGCGGTGGCCTCGTCGGCGACGGCGACCACCGGGCCGCGCGGAGCGTTGCTGGTGTAGGTGACGGGCTGCGCGTTGCGCGTCAGGTCCCAGCCCAGGATGGTGCGGGTCAGCTTCTCCAGGACGAGTTCGCTGATGTGCCCGCCCGCGTTGCCCCGTACGTCCACGATGAGCGCGGGCCGGGAGACCTCCAGGCGTACGTCCCGGTTGAACTGCGCCCAGCCGGAGCCGCCCATGTCGGGGATGTGCAGATAGCCGCAGCGCCCGTCGCTCAACTCGCGTACGACGTCCCGGCGGCGCGCCACCCAGTCCTGGTAGCGCAGCGGGCGCTCGTCGATCAGCGGGACGGCCGCGACCCGGCGCGGCCCTTCCTGCTGGAGGGTGAGCTCCACGGTGGTGCCGCCGGCCGCGGCCAGCAGCGGGGCCGGACCGCTGCAGGAGTCGACGGGCCGGGCGTCCACATGCGTCAGCACCGCGCCCTCCCGCACCGGAGAGCCGGCCAGCGGGGAGCGGGCCCGGGAGTCGGAGGAGTCGCCCGGCAGGATGCGGCCGATCTGCCAGTCGCCCTCGGGGGTGTGGATGAGATCCGCGCCCAGAAAGCCGATGGGCCGCTGGTAGTGCGAGGGGCCCTCGTCGCGCCGGGCGGGGGTGACGTAGGCGTGTGAGGTGCCGAGTTCGCCGAGCACCTCGCGCAGCAGGTCGGCGAACTCGTCGGGGGAGGCGACGCGTTCGACCAGCGGCCGGTACTGGTCGAGGACGGCCTCCCAGTCGATGCCGCTCATCCCCGGGTCCCAGAAGTAGGCCCTGATCAGCCGCCCCGCCTCCGCGTAGGCCTGCCGCCACTCGGCCGCCGGGTCGACGTCGTGCAGGATGCGGCGCAGGTCGATGTAGGTGGTGGTGTCGGAGTCGGCCTGCTGGTCGGCCGGGACGACCCGCAGCAGTCCCTCGTCGTTGACGACCAGCCGGGTGCCGTCGCCGCTGGGTGCGAACCAGTCGACGTCGCTGGTGAGTTCGGTGCGCTTGGCGGTGGTCAGGTCGAAGTGTTCCAGTGTCGGGCGGCCGGAGGTGTCGGCCGGGTTGACGAACGTCTCGCCGAGCGCGCCGGAGATCGGGTACCGCAGCCAGATCAGCCCGCCCCCGGCCACCGGGCACAGCGCCGTGTACTTCGAGGCCGTCACCGGGAACGGGGTGACCCGGTTCGCCAGGCCATCCGCCTCCACCAGCACCGACGCGTCGGGGCCCTCCTCCTCGCCGGGGGCCGGGCGGTCCTGCGGGTCGAGCCCGCCCGCCGCAGGGCGCCCCTCGGGGGTCAGCGCGAACGGCGAGAGCGTCGCCGAGGAGAGCGGCACCAGATACGGACGGCAGCCCAGCGGAAAGGAGAGATCGCCGGTGTGCACGTCGTAGACCGGGTCGAAGCCGCGCCACGAGAGGAAGGCGAGATAGCGCCCGTCCCGGGTGAAGACCGGCTGCTCGTCCTCGAACCGCCCGTCGGTGACGTCGAGGACCGTGCGCTCGCCCTCCGGCCCGCCGACGCTCCCGGTGACCTTCGCGATACGGATGCAGGACAGCGACCGGCCCACCCCCGGGTGCGCCCAGGCCAGCCAGCGCGAGTCGGGGGAGAACGCCGGGTCGTGCACCGGTCCGTTCTCGGAGCACGCCACCTCGCTGACGGGGGCTTCCGCAGCGGGCTCGCCGTCCGCTTCGGGGGTCTCGGTGGTGTCGGGCACATCGACGAGCAGCAGCCGCCCGTCGTGCGCCACGACGGCCAGCCGCTCACCGGAGGGTGCGGCGACCAGCTCCAGCACCCGCCCCAGCCGGCCGGCGGCGATCCGGTAGGCGGGCCGGGGCCGGGAGGCGCGGGGCAGGTCCGCGATCTCGATGGCGTCCTCGCCCTCCGCGTCGGTGACATAGGCGATCCGTCCGGTGTCGCCCAGCATGGTGGGCATCCGCACCCGCACCCCGGGGGTGTCCGCCAGCGCCCGCGCGGGTCCGTCGCGGTGGGTGAGCCAGTACAGACTGCCGCGTACGCCCACCGCGCTCGCCCGCCCGGTGGGATCGACGGACAGCGCGTTCACATGCGCGGCGGCGGGCACCTGGTAGGAGCGCCGCCCCGCGCGCGGGCCGCCCAGCCGCACGTCGAGCCGCCGGGGGCGTGCCACGTGCGCGAAGTCGTCGACCATCCACAGTTCGCCCGCGCACTGGTAGACCACGCGCCGTCCGTCGGTTGCCGCGTGCCGGGCGTAGAAGGCGTCGTGGTCGGTGTGGCGGCGCAGATCGGTGCCGTCCGGGCGGCAGGAGTACAGATTGCCGATGCCCTCGTGGTCGGAGAGGAAGGCGACCCGGTCGCCCACCAGCATCACCGAGTCCAGATGCCCCTCCAACTCCGGCAGCAGCCGCTCGCCCTGGAGCCACATGCGTCCCGTGGCCCCGCCCCGGTACCGCTTCCAGCTCGCGGGTTCATGCGGCGGTGTCCCGGTCAGCAGCAGCGTGCGGCGCTCGCCCTCCTGCTCGGCCACGGCGATGTCCGAGACCGGCCCCCACGGCAGCCTGCTGCCCGGGCACGAGACATCCGGGCGGCCGGCGGGCGGGCCGTCGGGTCCGTCGACGGGGATGCGGTACGCCCACGCCCGGTGGGCGAACGGCTCCCCGTGCGAGGCCACCGCCAGCACATCGCCCTCGGGTGTCCAGCCGCGCGCCCGGGTGTCGGTCGCGCCCCAGTACGTCAGCCGCCGCTCGGGGCCGCCCCGTACGGAGATCAGGTAGATCTCCGGGTCCAGGCTGCGCCAATTGGTGAAGGCGATGCGCTGTCCGTCCGGCGAGAAGCGCGGGTGGCCGATCCGCGTCCGGTCCACGGTCAGCCGCCACGCCCGCCCCGAGGGCTCCCCGGCCTCGGGGACGGGGGCCACCCAAAGGTCGTCCTCGGCGGCGAAGCAGAGCAGATCGCCATGCAGATGTGGAAAGCGGAGATACGCGCCGTCGTCGGTCATCTATTCCATGTTTCGTGTGTATTTGCACCCAAGCAAGTTGTGACGTGTCCCTCATTTCCGAGTCCGGACTCACCCTTACGGGTGCGAGCGAGCGTCGATTGACATGAGCTCTCATTGTCGGGCTCGGCACCTCCCCGCCGTGTTCCCTCAAGATCCCTCGGCTCACCCGGCTCTGCTGCTCCGTTCCGCTCTGCTTCATCCACCGTCCGACTGTCCGACCTCGAGACCGGAGAACCTCTCTCGTGGCCACGTTCCTGTACAAGATCGGCAGACTCGCCTTCCGGCGCCGCCGCATCGTCGCCCTGATATGGGTGGCGTTGCTGGCGCTCGCCATAGGTGGCGCGTCCACTGCCTCCAGCCCGCCCGACGACGACTTCGCACTGCCCGGCACCCAGGCTCAGAAGGCCTTCGACCTGCTGGAAGAGCGCTTCCCGGACGCCAACGCGGAGGGTGCGACGGCCCGGATGGTCTTCCGCGCCCCCACCGGCGAGAAGATCACCGCCTCCGACAACAAGGCCGCTGTCCAGGAGGCGCGCGAGGAGCTGAGCGGCGGCCAGGCGGCAGCCGTCTCCGATCCCTTCGCCAAGGGCAGCGGGGCGATCAGCAAAGACGGCAGCATCGCCTACGCCTCGGTGACCTACAAGGTCCCTGCCCAGGACATCACCGACAAGACCCGCGAGACGATCAAGGACGCCGCGCAGTCGGCCCGCGGCACCGGCCTGACGGTGGAGACCGGTGGCGACGCGCTGCTGGTCGAGCCCGAGATGGGCAACGCGGAGATCTTCGGCATCGGCGTCGCCGCCGTCGTACTGATCCTCACCTTCGGCTCCCTCATCGCGGCCGGGCTGCCGCTGATCACCGCGCTGATCGGCGTGATGATCGGCATCTCCTCGATCACCGCGCTCGGCGCCACCCTCGGCCTGTCGGCCAACACCACGACGCTGGCCATGATGATCGGCCTCGCGGTCGGCATCGACTACGCACTGTTCATCGCCTCCCGCTACCGAGCGGAGCTGACCGAGGGCCGTGACCGCGAGGAGGCGGCCGGACGTGCCGTCGGAACGGCGGGCTCCGCCGTGGTCTTCGCCGGTCTGACCGTCGTGATCGCGCTGGTCGGGCTCTCCGTCGTCAACATCCCGGTCCTCACCAAGATGGGTATGGCCGCTGCCGGCACCGTGGTCATCGCCGTGCTGGTGGCGCTCACGCTGGTGCCCGCCGCGCTCGGGATGGTCGGCAAGCGGATCTTCGGCCGCCGGGTGCGCAAGGCCAACCCCGCCACCGGAGTGCCGCCCGCCGCGGACGCGGAGGGCCAGCGCCCCAAGGCCGGCGCCCGCTGGGCGAGCTTCGTGCTGCGCCGTCCGGTGCTGGTGCTGGTCACCGCCGTACTGGCGCTCGGCGCCCTGGCACTGCCGGTCGGTGCCATGAAGCTGGGCCTGCCCGACGAGGGCAACCAGCCGGAGAAGACCACCCAGCGCAAGGCGTACGACATGCTCTCGGACGGCTTCGGTGCGGGCTTCAACGGCCCGCTGATGGCCGTGGCCGATCTGAAGGGCGCCGACGACCCGCAGGCCGCTGCCGCCGAGATCCAGAAGCGGCTGCAGAAGGTGGACGGCGTCGTCGCCGTCACCCCGGCGCAGCCGAACAAGAAGCAGTGGGACGCCGCTGACACCGCCACCCTGACCGCCGTCCCGAAGTACGGCCCCAGCGACGCGCGCACCGAGGACATCGTGCGCGACATCCGTGACCAGTCGGACGCGATCGAGAAGGAGACGGGTGCCACCCTGCTGGTCACCGGCGCCACCGCGGTCGCCATCGACTTCTCGCAGGTCATGAATGACGCGCTGGTGCCCTATCTGGCGCTGGTCGTGGGCCTGGCCTTCGTACTGCTGATGCTGGTCTTCCGCTCGGTGCTGGTGCCGCTCAAGGCGGCGCTCGGCTTCCTGCTGTCGGTGCTGGCGGCACTCGGCTCCGTGGTGGCCGTCTTCCAGTGGGGCTGGCTGGCGAGCCTGATCGGTGTCGAACAGACCGGGCCGATCATGAGCATGATGCCGATCTTCATGATCGGTGTGATCTTCGGGCTCGCGATGGACTACGAGGTCTTCCTCGTCACGCGGATGCGCGAGGCGTATGTGCACGGGGAGAACCCCGGCCAGGCCATCGTCAGCGGATTCCGGCTGGGCGCGCGAGTGGTGACCGCGGCGGGCATCATCATGATCAGCGTGTTCGCCGGGTTCATCGGCTCGTCCGAATCCATGATCAAGATGATGGGCTTCGGCCTCGCCGTCGCCATCCTCTACGACGCCTTCGTGGTGCGGATGGCCATCGTGCCCGCGGTGCTCGCCCTGCTGGGGCGGCACGCCTGGTGGCTGCCGCGCTGGCTGGACCGGGCCCTGCCCAATGTCGACGTGGAGGGCGAACGCCTGCAGAAGCAGCTGCACTCGGACCAGGCCCCCGCTGTGGTTCCCCCGCCGCGGGAGCCGGAGCGCACCGGGGTGTGAGCCGGCCCTGAACGAAGAGCCCCCGTCCAGCTGTCTCCCGAAGGGAGCGGGTGGGCGGGGGTTTCCTCTGCGGGGAGCGGTGGCGGCGGTCGTCCGCCGGGCCGACGGACGGGCCCGCCGGCGTCCGGTCATACGCCGCGCAGCAGTGCGGCGAACCCCTCCTCCAGGTCCAGCAGCGCCGTCTCGGCACCGGCCGGCACCAGGTCGTAGGAGTGCCGGAGGAACCGCCCCAGGTCGGCGGCGCGGAACTCCAGCACCGCGACGCCCTCGCCGGCGTACAGCTCGATCACTGTCCGCTCCTGCCCGCAGGGGCAGATGTGGACATCGCCCTCGCCCGCGGGCCCGCGGAGCCCCTCGGCGAGCAGTTCGCGGGAGAAGGCCCAGGCGACTTCCTCGCCGTCCAGGGAGATCTCGGAGGGGAAGACGATCCGCACGGCCAGCGGATCGTCGGTGTCGTACCGGAGAGCGGGTGTCAAAGGCCGGGTCGCGGGCGGCCGGGTGATCAGTTGAGCCTGCACGATGCGGGTGATGACCTTGGACACTTCTGCTCCTCTGGGTCGGGGGTTCCCGGTGCGCTCATCGCTCGGGCCGGGTTGCCCCTTCGCTCTGTCAGACGCTTTTCGCAGCGGCACAGTCACCCGAACGGCCTGGTGAGCTCTGCCACAGGGTGGGGGACAGGGCCCCACGTCCTCTCCCAATCCGGGCATTTGAATCGCCCTCTTGCGAACTCTTTGCATCTGACCGCTATTCTCAAAAGGCTGGAGACGGCCGCTGCCAGGCCATTGCCGGGCCGTTGTGAGAAGCCGTGAGAAAGCGGAGTGCCTCGATGCACGTACCCGATGGATTCATCAACGCCCCCGTCTCGGCCGGTACGGGAGTCGTCGCCGCCGCGGCTGTCGCCGTGTCCCTGCGTGGCGCCCGGCGCGAACTGGGCGGCGGTCCCGGTGCGGCGGGGGAGCGTACGGCGCCGCTGGCCGGACTGGTGGCCGCGTTCATCTTCGCCGTGCAGATGCTCAACTTCCCGGTGGCCGCGGGCACCAGCGGCCATCTGCTGGGCGGTGCGCTGGCGGCGATACTCGTGGGGCCGTACACGGGCGTGCTGTGCGTGTCCGTCGTACTGCTCCTGCAGGCCGTGCTGTTCGCGGACGGTGGGCTGACCGCGCTGGGCACCAACATCACGGACATGGGCGTGGTGACCGTCCTGGTCGCCTACGGCATCTTCCGCGGGCTGCTGCGGGTGCTGCCGCGCCGGCGGTCCATGGTGACCGGCGCCTCCTTCGTCGCCGCGCTCGTCTCCGTCCCGGCGGCAGCGGTCGCCTTCACCGCCCTCTACGCGCTCGGCGGGACGACGGACGTCGCGCTGGGCAAGGTCTTCGGCGCGATGGTCGGCGTGCATGTGCTCATCGGCATCGGGGAGGCGGTGATCACCGCAGCGACCGTGGGAGCGGTGGTGGCCGTCCGCCCCGACCTGGTGTACGCGGCACGCGACCGGCTCACCGTACGGCTCCAACTGCGTCCCTCGCCGCTGTCCGCCGACCCCGACGCGGCACCCCGGCCGGCTGCCGCGCCAGCGCCCGCTCCTGAGCCCGCCTCCCCGGCGGCCCCCGCCACCCCTCGGCGCCGCTCCACCCGGCCGCTGTGGATCACCGGCCTCGTCGTCACCCTGCTGTGTGCGGGAGGGCTCAGCTTCTACGCCTCGTCCAGCCCCGACGGGCTGGAGAAGGTCGCCGCCGACCACGGCATCGACAAGAAGGCGGAGAAGCACGCGGCGGAGGACTCCCCGCTGGCCGACTACGGCGTCGAGGACATCGCCGACGCACGGCTTTCCGGCGGTCTGGCGGGCGTCATCGGGGTGGGTGCCACCCTCGCCGTCGGCTCGGGCGTATTCGTCCTCCTGCGCCGCCGTCGCGACCAGACCCGGCACGAGGCCGCCGGGGCCCGGGCCGCCGAGGGCGCGCCCACCGCCCCGCCCGCCACCGAGGGCTAGGGGCCGGCCGGGATGGGCGCCGGACACGCGCACAAGCTCTACAAGCACGGCCACTCGCCCGTGCACGCGCTGCCCGCGCACTGCAAACTGGCGGCGGTCTTCTGCTTCGTCCTGCTGGTCGTCGCCACCCCGCGCGAGGCCGTCTGGGCGTTCGGCGCCTACGCGCTGCTGCTGGCCGCGGTCGCCGCCGTCTCCCGCGTGCCGCCGCGCCATCTGCTGACCCGGATGGCGATCGAGGTGCCCTTCGTGGCGTTCGCGGTGCTGCTGCCGTTCGTCGCGGAGGGGGAGCGGATCACCGTCTGGGGCCTGACGCTGTCCCAGTCGGGCCTGTGGGGCGCGTTCAACGTGCTGGCCAAGGGCACCCTCGGAGTGGCCGCCTCGGTGCTGCTCGCCTCGACGACCAGGCTCGACGAACTCCTGCTGGGGCTGGCGCGGTTGCGGATGCCGCCGCTGCTGTGCCAGATCGCCACCTTCATGGTGCGCTACGCCGACGTCATCAGCGAGGAGATGCGCCGGATGCGCACCGCCCGCCTCTCGCGCGGCTTCGAGGCACGCGGCCCCCGGCACTGGGGAGTACTGGCCAAATCGGCCGGTTCGCTGTTCATCCGCTCCTACGAGCGGGGCGAACGTGTGCACCTGGCGATGCTCAGCCGCGGTTACACCGGGACCATGCCGCCCGCCCTCGGTGACGGGCCCGCCGGCCGGGCCGAGTGGGCCCGTTCGGCCGCCCTGCCGCTCACCGCCCTCGCGATCTGCCTGTTGGGATGGACCCTTTGACCTCCACCGCCGATAACCCCGGTACCGCCCGCACCCCCGACACCGCCGATCCCGCCCCCGACGCCGCCGAGGTGCCCTCCCTCCAGGTGAGCGGTCTCGCCTACGCCTACCCCGACGGCCACCAGGCGCTGTTCGGCGTCGACCTGACCGTGCCGCGCGGCCAGCGTGTCGCGCTGCTCGGTCCCAACGGCGCCGGAAAGACCACGCTGGTGCTGCATCTGAACGGCATCCTGACGCCGGGTGCCGGATCGGTCACCGTCGCCGGGCTCAAGGCCGAGCGCCCTCATCTCGCGGAGATCCGGCGCCGGGTCGGCATCGTCTTCCAGGATCCGGACGACCAGCTGTTCATGCCGACGGTGCGGGAGGACGTGGCGTTCGGACCGGCAGCCGCCGGGCTGCGCGGCGCCGAGCTGGAGGCGCGGGTGCACGAGGCGCTGGAGCGGGTGGGGATGGCCGAGCACGCGGACCGGGCGCCGCACCACCTCTCGTTCGGCCAGCGGCGCCGCGTCGCGGTCGCCACCGTGCTGGCCGGCCGTCCCGAGATCCTCGTACTGGACGAACCGTCCTCCAACCTTGATCCGGCGGCCCGCCGCGAGTTGGCCGATCTGATCCTCTCGCTGGAGCTGACGGTGCTGATGGTCACGCACGACCTGCCGTACGCGCTGGAGCTGTGCCCCCGCTCGGTGGTGCTCAGCGACGGGGTGCTGGTTGCCGACGGGCCGACGCAGGAGTTGCTCTCCGACGGGGAGCTGATGCGGGCCCATCGGCTGGAGCTGCCCTTCGGTTTCGACCCTCGGTCGGTGACGGTGCCGGTTGCCTGACGGAGCGCGGCCCCGCCCCCGTCGCACAGCCTTGAGCCCTCCGTAGGACCATGGGGGGCGGGGCGTCACAAAAGCGCCCTCAAGGCGACAGGAGCGAAGGAACCGTGGCAGAGGTCGTTCACACAGCGGTGGCGGGGCACGGCACTGAGATCGCGGTGCACGGCACGGTGGCGGACGGGTACGAGCCCGTCCGGGACGCCTTCATACGCAACTTCGAGCAGCGCGGCGAGCAGGGCGCCGCGCTGGCCGTGCACCGGGACGGCCGCAAGGTCGTCGACCTGTGGGCCGGCAGCACCGACCCGGCCGACCCGCAGGCGGCGCCCTGGAGCGAGGACACCGCCGTCGTCGTCCGCTCGGTCACCAAGGGGCTGGCGGCGGCCGTCCCGCATCTGCTGCACCAGCGCGGCCAACTCGACCTGGACGCGCCGGTCGGCGCGTACTGGCCGCAGTTCAACAGGGCGGGCAAGGAACGCGTCCTGGTCCGCCATCTGCTGACACACCGGGCAGGACTGCCCGCGCTGGACGTCCCGCTCACCCTGGAAGAGGCGCTGGAGCCGGGCCGTGCGGCCCAGGCGCTCGCCGCTCAGACGCCGGAGTGGCAGCCGGGCACGGCGCACGGCTATCACCCGCACACCTTCGGCTGGCTGCTGGGCGAACTGGTGGCACGCGCCAGCGGCGGCCGTACCCTGGGGCGCTGGTTCGCCGACGAGGTGGCCGGGCCCCTGGGACTCGATCTGTGGATCGGGCTGCCCGACCGGATCGCGGCCCAGGGCCGGGTCGCCCGGGTCGCCGAACGGGAGGCGCCCGCGCCCGAGCCGGGTGCGCTGCGGACCCGCCCCAAGCGCGCGGTGACCGACGCCTACGCCGACCCGGGCTCGCTCACCCGCCGCGCCTTCGGCGCCATCGCGCCGAAACCCGACCAGAACGACCCCGCCTACCGCGCCGCCGAACTCCCCGCCGCGAACGGTATCGCCACGGCCCGCTCCCTCTCCGCCTTCTACGCGGCGCTGCTGGGCCCGCTGGGTACGGCGCGCCGGCTGTTCACCCCCGCAACGCTCACCCAGGCACGCTCCCTGGAGTCCGACGGACCCGACCGGGTACTGGTCGTGGGCACCCGCTTCGGACTCGGCTACATGCTGCACGGCCCGGCCTGCCCGCTGCTGGGCCCCGGCTCCTTCGGCCACCCCGGCCGGGGCGGCTCCCTCGGCTTCGCCGACCCGGAGACGGCCACGTCCTTCGGCTACGTCACCAACACCCACCACCGCTCCGTCACCAGCGACCCCCGCCCGCAGGCTGTGATCCGGGCGCTGCGCTCCGCTGTGGGCGTCGCCTGATGAGGAGCAACCCGCGGACGGGCGCTACACCACCGTCGCGCCCGGCGCGGGGCCGGTGGTGGCGCGGGCCGTGCGGCAGGTGCCGGAGGCGGTGAGGGTGTGCGCGGTGCGGGTCGCCGAGTCGGCGTCGGCCGTCAGGAACGCACAGGTGGGGCCGGAGCCCGAGACGAGCGCCGCCAGTGCGCCGGCGGCCAGACCGGTCTCAAGAGTCTCGGCGAGCGAGGGCCGCAGTGAGAGCGCCGCCGGCTGGAGGTCGTTGTGCAGGGTCGCGGCCAGCGCCTGTGCGTCGCCTGCCCGCAGCGCCGCCAACAGGGCCTCGGAGGCGACGGGTTCGGGCACATCGGCTGCCGAGGAGCCGGTACCGGCCGCTTCCCGCAGCCGGTCGCACTCGCGGTAGACGTCCGGTGTCGACAGGCCGCCGTCCGCGACCGCGAACACCCAGTGGAAGGCGCCGCCCACCTCCAGCGGTGTCAGCCGCTCGCCCCTGCCCTGGCCGAGCGCCGCGCCGCCGGCGAAGCTGAACGGCACGTCCGAGCCCAGCTCCGCGCAGAGCGCCAGCAGCTCCTCGCGCGGGGTGTTCAGGCCCCACAGCCGGTCGCAGGCCAGCAGGGCGCCCGCCGCGTCGGCACTGCCGCCCGCCATACCGCCGGCCACGGGGATGTCCTTGGCGATGTGCAGATGCACATCGGGTGCCAGCCCGTGCCGCTCGGCCAGCAGTTCGGCGGCGCGTGCCGCCAGATTGGTGCGGTCCTGCGGCACCTGCGCGGCGTCCGGTCCGGAGACGGTCAGCAGCGGCGCGTCGGCGCGGGTCGCGCTGATCGAGTCGTACAGACCGACGGCGAGGAAGACGTTGGCCAGGCCGTGGAAGCCGTCGGGACGCAGACCGCCCACCGACAACTGCACGTTGACCTTGGCGGGAACACGCACGGTGACCGTCCCGGTGGGGCCGGTGGGGGTGGCAGCGGCTGGCTGGATCACGCGGTGTGCTCCTCGTCGTCTCCGTCCCGTCGGCCCGGCGCGGCCTCCCGGCGCGGGCCGTGCTCCGCGCTCGCGGCGACCTCGGCGATGGTCAGCGACTCCCCGCGCGCCTGCGGGGAGACCCCGGCGGCGCGCAGCGCCTCCTCGGCGGCGGCGCCCGACCCCGCCCACCCGGACAGCGCGGCCCGCAGCGTCTTGCGACGCTGGGCGAACGCGGCGTCGACGACGGCGAACACCTCCGTGCGGCTCGCGCGGGTCTCGGGCGGATGCGCGCGGCGTACGAGCGAGACCAGCCCCGAGTCGACGTTGGGCGCCGGCCAGAACACGTTGCGCCCGATCGCTCCGGCGCGCTTGACCTCGCAGTACCAGGCGGCCTTCGCCGACGGCACCCCGTAGACCTTCGAGCCGGGCGGCGCGGCCAGCCGGTCGGCGACCTCGGACTGCACCATCACCAGCGTCCGCGCGATGCTCGGGAACGTCGCCAGCAGGTGCAGCAGCACCGGGACGGCCACGTTGTAGGGGAGGTTGGCCACCAGCGCGGTCGGCTGCGGCCCGGGCAGCTCGGTGACCCGCAGGGCGTCCTCGTGCACGAGGGAGAAGCGCCCGGCGCGCTCCGGCAACCGGGCCCGTACGGTCGCGGGCAGGGCAGCGGCCAGTACGTCGTCGATCTCGATCGCGGTGACCTGCGCCGCCGTCTCCAGCAGCGCCAGGGTGAGCGAGCCGAGCCCGGGGCCGACCTCCACAACCACGTCGTCGTCGCCGACCTCGGCGGTGCGCACGATGCGGCGCACCGTGTTCGGGTCGATCACGAAGTTCTGCCCGCGCTGCTTGGTGGGCCGCACCCCCAGCGCTTCGGCCAGCTCCCGCACCTCCGCGGGGCCGAGCAGCACACCACTGCCGGAGGCGTCAAAGACGGCGGACGGGTCGGAAGGGGCAGCGCTCACCGCGCCAGTTTACGGCCCCGCCCGGCGCCCGCCGCCCGGCGTCCGCTCTCAGTAGCCGAAGGCGCGCGCCGTGTTCGCCGCCACATGGCGGGCCAGCCGCTCCTCGTCCATGCCCTTGGTCGCGGCCATGGCCCGCAGGGTGAGCGGGATCAGGTACGGCGCGTTGGGGCGGCCCCGGTGGGGTGCCGGGGTCAGGAACGGTGCGTCCGTCTCCACCAGCAGCAGCTCGGGCGGCGCCGCGGCGAGGGCGTCGCGCAGCGGCTGCGCGTTCTTGAAGGTGATGTTTCCGGCGAAGGACATGAAGTAGCCCTTGTCGGCGCACAGCCGTGCCATCTCGGCGTCGCCGGAGTAGCAGTGGAAGACGGTCCGCTCGGGGGCGCCCTCCTCGTCCAGGATGCGCAGCACGTCCGCATGGGCCTCGCGGTCGTGGATGACCAGGGCCTTGTCCAGCCGCTTGGCCAGCTCGATGTGGGCGCGGAACGAGCGCTGTTGCGCCGCGATGCCCTCGGGGCCGGTGCGGAAGTAGTCCAGTCCGGTCTCGCCGACGGCGAGCACCTGGCCGAGCCCGGCCAGCTTCTCGATGCCCGCGAGCGCCTCGTCCAGCGCCTCCTGGCCGCCCTCCGCGCTCAGCCGCGGCGCCTCGTTCGGGTGCAGTGCGACGGCGGCCCAGACGCTCTTCCAGGTGGCGGCCGTCTCGGCGGCCCACCGGGAGCGCTCCAGGTCGCAGCCGACCTGGATGACCGTCGTCACACCCACGGCGGCTGCCGCGGTCAGCGCGTCGGCGACGGAGGACTCCTGCATGTCCAGGTGGGTGTGGGAGTCCGCGACCGGGAAGGCCAGCGGCTCGGGCGGCGGCGGGGGTGCCTGGGCCGCCCGAGCCTTGGCGGCGTTCGTCGCTGCGCTGTTCGGGGTCGCGGGGGTGGACATACCGGCGATGATAGAGCGCGGTGCTGTCCGCCTCCGGGGGAGGCGGCCCCGCGGCGCGACTCGCCTCAGCGGCACCGCGGCGTCGCTCAGTGGTGCGGCAGTGCCGCCTCCGCCTTGGAGACGCGTCCGGAACGCATGATGCGGACGACATGCGCGTCGCAGAAGCGGCACGTGGGTTTGGTGAGCGGCGAGGGGACGCGCTTGCCGTCCTCGTAATACACGACCAGAGGCCTGCCGTCGGTGTATTCGAGATGCTGTATCTCGTACTCCTGCTCCCACCCGTGGCCGCATTTCATGCAGGCGAACGAGTACGCCTCGTGCACCGTCTCCCGCGTGGAGTGGGGCATGTCCTTGCCGTTGCCGCTCTCGTGCTTCATGGCAGCTCCTTCCTGGGGCGCATCACGCCCACTGCCAGTGCACTCCTCGTATGAGCGGACCGGAAGGCGGCTCGGTGGGGCTTTTCCTCCGTTTGGGGAAATTTGGGCCGAGCGTCAAGGTGAAGGGCGTCCATGGACCTTCCCTTTGCCTTGCCGGGCGAGTCCTTTACCTGCCCGGCCGGCTGCGCCGGGCTCCTCAGGTCTTCGGCCGGGAGGAGCCCTGGGCGTTCTTGGCGGCGACCACGGCGTCGAAGACCTCCCGCTTCGGTACCCCCGCGGCGCGGGCCACCTCCACGATCGCCTCCTTGCGCGGCTGGCCCGCCTCCTCGCGCTCGGCGACCCGGCGCGCCAGCTCCGCGGCGTCCGCCTGGCCCGCGGCGGGCGCGTCGGCACCGCGCACGACGACGGTGATCTCGCCGCGCACCCCCTCGGCCGCCCACTGCGCGAGCTCGCCCAGCGGTCCGCGCCGCACCTGTTCGTAGGTCTTGGTCAGCTCCCGGCAGACGGCGGCCTCGCGCTCGGCGCCGAAGACCTCGGCCATCGCGGCGAGGGCGGCCTGCAGCCGGTGCGGCGCCTCGAAGTAGACCAGCGTGCGCCGCTCCTGGGCGGCCTCGCGCAGCCTGCCGAGCCGTTCGCCCTGCTTGCGCGGCAGGAACCCCTCGAAGCAGAACCGGTCCACCGGCAGCCCCGAGACCGCCAGCGCCGTCAGCACCGCCGAGGGGCCGGGGACGGCGGTGACCCGCACTCCCCGTTCCACGGCCGCCGCCACCAGCCGGTACCCCGGGTCCGAGACCGACGGCATGCCCGCGTCCGTCACCAGCACCACCCGCGCCCCCTCCGCCAGCGCCTCGGCCAGCTCGGGCGTACGGGCGGCTTCGTTGCCCTCGAAGTAGGAGACGATCCGCCCGGCCGGGGTGACACCCAGCGCCTGGGTCAGCTTGCGCAGCCGCCGGGTGTCCTCGGCGGCCACGACATCGGCGTCGGCCAGTTCGGCCGCGAGTCGGGGCGGGGCGTCGGAGGGGTCGCCGATGGGAGTGCCGGCGAGCACGAGCGTTCCAGTCACCCGCCCATCCTCGCAGTGCCGCCCGTCCCCCGGCGCAGCGTCACTCCTGACACCACACGCGGTGGCGACCGACACCACACGCGGTGGCGACGCGCCCGCGCACGGCGCCCCGGCGATCCCTACGATGGCCCGCGTGACGACCAGTGACACCGTGGGGGAAGCCGACCGCAGGCAGGGCGGGCCCGGCAGCCCGGACCGCGAGGACAGCGCCGGGATCGGGGACGACCCTGTGCGGCTCCCCAGGTGGCAGGCGCGACTGCGCCGCTTCGGCTACGCGGCCCGGCCCCGTGCCGGTGTCCGCGACCGGCTCATCCCGGCCTTCCCCGCGCCGGACCCGCGGCCGGGGGCGGTCTTCGGACTGGCGCCCGAGGTCTCCGTGCGGCTGGCGCGCTGGGCCGCCTGGGGCGGGCCGCTGCTGATCGCGCTCCTCGCGGGGGTGCTGCGCTTCTGGCAACTCGGCTCCCCGCACGCCGTCATATTCGACGAGACGTACTACGCCAAGGACGCCTGGTCGCTCATCCACTACGGGTACGAGGGGACGTGGCCGGACAACGCCAACGACAAGATCCTGGGCGATCCGCAGCACATCCCCCTCTCGCCGGAGGGCTCGTACGTCGTCCATCCACCGGTCGGCAAGTGGATGATCGGGCTCGGTGAGGCCCTCTTCGGGCTGAATCCGTTCGGCTGGCGGTTCATGATGGCGCTGCTCGGCACCCTCTCGGTGCTGATGCTGTGCCGTATCGGGCGGCGGCTGTTCCGCTCGACGGCGCTGGGCTGCCTGGCGGGCGCCCTGATGGCCGTGGACGGGCTGCACTTCGTGATGAGCCGGGCCGCGCTGCTGGACCTGGTGGTGATGTTCTGGGTGCTGGCCGCGTTCGGCTGTCTGCTCGTCGATCGCGACCGGACCCGGGAACGGCTCGCCGCGCGGCTGCCGCGCGGGAGCACCGACGAAGGACCCGGCACCGGTGCGCCGCTGCCGGACGCCTTCGTGGGGGACCGTGCCGGCCTGGGGCTGCGGCCGTGGCGGCTGGCGGCCGGGGTGTGCCTGGGGCTGGCCTGCGCCACCAAGTGGAACGGGCTGTATGTGCTGGCCGCGTTCGGTCTGTTGACCGTCCTGTGGGACATGGGCGCACGCCGCACCGCGGGGGCCTCCCGGCCCTTCCCGGCGATGCTCCGCAAGGACGCGCTGCCCGCCTTCGTCTCGCTGCCCGTGGTCGCGGTGGTCACCTATGTCGTCTCGTGGACGGGCTGGTTCGCCACCTCCGGCGGCTACTTCCGCGACTGGGCGGACAAGCAGGGCGCCGCGGGCCCCTGGGGCTGGCTGCCCGGGCCGCTGCGCAGCCTGTGGCACTACGAGAGCCAGGTCTACGACTTCCACGTCAATCTGACCTCGGGGCACACCTACCAGTCGAACCCGTGGAGCTGGCTGGTCCTGGGCCGTCCCGTCTCCTACTTCTACGAGTCGCCCAAGGCGGGCACCGACGGCTGCACCGACAAGGCCGAGGGGTGCGCCCGGGAGGTCCTCGCGCTGGGCACCCCGGTGCTGTGGTGGGCCGCGTGCGCGGCCCTCGTCTATGTCTTCTACCGCTGGTTCTTCCGCCGCGACTGGCGGGCGGGCGCGATCCTGTGCGGTGTCGCGGGCGGCTATCTGCCCTGGTTCGCCTACCAGGAGCGCACCATCTTCCTCTTCTACGCCGTGGTGTTCCTGCCGTTCCTGTGTCTGGGACTGGCGATGGCGGCCGGAGCGCTGGCCGGACCACCGGGCACGGACGACAGACGGCGCACCCTGGGCGTGGTCGCCGCGGGGGTCGTCGGGCTGCTCATCGTCTGGAACTTCATCTATTTCTGGCCGATCTACACCGGGCAGACGATCCCCATGGGGGAGTGGCGGCACCGGATGTGGCTGGATTCGTGGATCTGACGGCAGCCGGCCGCCCGGCAACGTTCGGACGACTCCGCCCGGCAACGTTCGGATGACTCGAAGATCGCGATTCGGACACAAGGCCGCTATCCGGAACCGATCGCCCCGTGCTACTCGTCTGCCTCAGAGGCCGCGGGAGTGCGGCCGCCGCGGCGCGGTGGTTCCGCTCTCCGGTCCGGATTCCCGGAACCGGTGAAACCTGGAAGCCAGATCTCCGGAAGAAAGGGCCAATCGGGCATACCGGGGCACGTTCTGTCATGAACGTGCTCTAGGGTGCCTGGCGTCAGGACTTCGGCCGCAAGGCCAAGGCGGGGTGGAGAGGCAGAACTCGGATGCGCGACACACAGAAGATGGCCGTGATCGGTGGGGTCGCAGCCGCCGTCGTCGGGCTCACCGGCGTCGGCGTCTACGCCCTGGTCGGCAGCGACGGTGAGGAGGACAAGGGCACCGTCGCCGCCGAGGACGAGGGCAAGGCGCCGGGCAAGGCCAAGAAGGGCCCGCTCAGCCCCCGCGAAGTACGCACCGCCGCCAAGGCGTTCCTCGGTGCCTGGGCCGACGGCGACACCAAGAAGGCCGCCGCGCTGACCGACGACTCCACGGCGGCCGGCAAGGCGCTGCGCACCTTCCGCAGCAAGGCCCACGTCACCAAGGTCGCCGTCAGCCCCAAGGCGGCCGACGGCGAGAAGGTGCCCTTCGATGTCACGGCACGGGTCGCCTACGGCCAGAAGCGTTCCGCCTGGAATTACGACTCCGCACTGGAGATCGTCCGCGCCGCCGGCACCGGTGAGCCGGTCGTCGACTGGAAGTCGTCCGTGCTGCACCCCAAGCTCAAGGACGGCCAGACGGTCAAGACGGACGAGTCGGGCACCCCGCCCGTCACCGCCGTCGACCGCGACGGCTCGCCGCTCAGCGCCGACGATCACCCCGCCCTGGCCGGCGTGATCAGCGACCTCGGCAAGCGCTACGGCGACAAGACCGACGGCTCCCCCGGCGTGCAGACCCGGATCGTCGACGCCAAGGGCAAGACCAAGGACGTGCTGCGCCAGCTGTCCAAGCCCACCCCGGGCAAGCTGAAGACGACCATCGACGCCAAGGCGCAGCGGGCGGCCGAGGCCGCCGTACGAGGCAAGGAGAAGGCGTCCGTCGTCGCGGTCAAGCCCAGCACCGGCGAGATCCTGGCCATCGCCAACTCGCCCGCCAAGGGCTTCAACAGCGCGCTGCAGGGCTCGCTGGCTCCCGGCTCCACCATGAAGGTCGTCTCCGGCGCCATGCTGCTCGACAAGGGACTCGCCTCGCCCGGCAAGGCGCACCCGTGCCCCAAGTACTTCACGTACGGGGGCTGGAAGTTCCAGAACGACGACAAGTTCGAGATCAAGAACGGCACCTTCGCGCAGAGCTTCGCCCGTTCCTGCAACACCGCCTTCATCAGCCAGGCGCCCAAGCTGAAGGACGACGACCTCACCAAGGAGGCGCGGGACGTCTTCGGGATCGGCCTCAACTGGAAGACCGGCACCAGCACGTTCGACGGCAGGGTCCCCGTGCAGTCCGACGCCCAGATGGCCGCCTCCCTCATGGGCCAGGGCGGCGTGCGGATGAACCCGCTCAACATGGCGTCCGTCGCCGCCACCGTGCAGAACGGCACCTTCAAGCAGCCGTACCTGGTGTCCCCCTCCCTCGACAAGCGCACCCTCGCCAAGGCGCCGCGCAACATGAAGCCCGGTGTGCACAAGGACCTCAAGTCCCTGATGAAGCTCACCGCCACGAGCGGGACCGCGGCCAAGCCGATGGCCGGACTGGGCGGTGACTTCGGAGCCAAGACCGGTTCGGCGGAGGTCGACGGGCAGAAGAAGCCGAACGCCTGGTTCACCGCCTACTCCGGTGACGTCGCCGCCGCTGCCGTGGTCCCGGCATCCGGGCACGGCAACGAGAACGCCGGCCCCGTCGTCCGCAAGGTGCTGGACGCCGCCGGTTGATGCCCCGGGGAAACCGCTCGATCACCGGGCGGTAGCGTCCGGTACATGACACACCGCTCCCGCATCCGCGCCGCGGCCGGCGGCTCCCGGTGACGCCGATGGTCGTCGCCGCGGTCCTGGCCGCGGCGCTCACTCATGCCACCTGGAACGCCCTGGCGCACGGCATCCGTGACCAGTTGCTCGCCTTCACGCTGGTCGGTGGCGGCGGCGCGCTGTGCGGGGCCCTCCTCGCCTGCTTCGCGCCGCTGCCGGCCGCCGGGGCGTGGCCGGCGCTCCTCGTCTCGGCGGTGCTGCACGTCGTCTACCAGGCACTGCTGATGC
This sequence comes from Streptomyces sp. B15, assembly GCF_018070605.1. Classification (NCBI taxonomy): domain Bacteria; kingdom Bacillati; phylum Actinomycetota; class Actinomycetes; order Kitasatosporales; family Streptomycetaceae; genus Streptomyces; species Streptomyces sp. B15. The sequence goes on along the minus strand of NZ_JAGPXJ010000002.1, from coordinate 172,713 downwards.
GCTCCTTCCGGATGGGGGAGTTCGGGCAGATGTACCCCATCGCGCGGGGTACGGCGCCGCTGGTGGTGACCGTGCTGGCGGCGGTGTTCGTGCACGAGATGCCCGACGCCTGGCAGCTCGCCGGGGTGCTGCTGGCGTCGGTGGGCCTGGTCGGGGTCGCCCTGTGGGGGCTGCGGACCGGAGTCGGCGCGGCCGCCGGCCCGCAGTGGCCCGCGCTGACCGCCGCCGTGTGCACAGGGCTGGCCATCGCCTCGTACACCGTCGTGGACGGCGTGGGCGTACGGGCCTCGGGCACCTCGCTCGGCTACATCGCGTGGCTGATGCTCCTGGAGGGCCTGCCGATCCCCCTGTGGGCGCTCGCGACCCGTCGCGGGGAGCTGGCAGCGCAGCTGCGCCCCATAGCGCTGCGCGGGCTGATGGGCGGCGCACTGTCCATGCTGGCGTACGGACTGGTGCTGTGGGCCCAGACGCGGGCGCCGCTGGCACCGGTGGCGGCGCTGCGGGAATCGTCGATCATCGCGGGCGCCGCGATCGGTGCCCTCTTCTTCAAGGAGCGCTTCGGCTGGCCCAGGACCGCGGCGAGCGTGCTCATGGTCGGCGGCATAGCGCTGATGCTGCACGGCAGCTGAGCCCGGGCCCGCGCGCCGGGGCCCTCCCGGGCCGCCCGACCACCGGCCGCTGCTCGGCAGGCTCCTCGGCGGGGCTACCCTGGGGAGCTGGTCCCCAACAGGAGTGAGATGGCTGGCAACCGCGGTAACCCCGTGAACCTCGTCAACATGGAAGCCGTCGACAAGGTGCATGGCACCCGCACCCTCCTCGACGCCGTCTCCCTGGGCGTCAGTGAGGCCGACAAGATCGGCGTCGTGGGCCGCAACGGAGACGGCAAGACCACCCTGATCAAGGTGCTCGCCCGGCAGGAGGAGCCGGACGCGGGCCGGGTCACCCACGCGGGCGGCCTCCGCCTCGGTGTGCTGACCCAGCACGACTCCCTCGATCCACAGGCCACCGTCCGGCACGAGGTGGTCGGCGACATGGCCGACCACGAGTGGGCGGGTGTCGCACGGATCCGCGACGTGCTCACCGGGCTGTTCGGCGGCCTGGACATGCCGGGCTTCCCGCAGGGCCTGGACACCGTGATCGGCCCGCTCTCCGGCGGTGAGCGCCGCCGGATCGCGCTCGCCAAGCTGCTCATCGCCGAGCAGGACCTGATCGTGCTGGACGAGCCCACCAACCACCTCGACGTCGAAGGCATCTCCTGGCTGGCCGGCCATCTGCGGGACCGCCGCTCCGCGCTGGTGTGTGTCACGCACGACCGCTGGTTCCTCGACCAGGTCGCCACCCGGATGTGGGATGTGCAGCGCGGCTCGGTGCACGAGTACGAGGGCGGTTACTCCGACTACGTCTTCGCCCGTGCCGAGCGGGAGCGTATCGCCGCACAGGAGGAGACCAAGCGGCAGAACCTGATGCGCAAGGAGCTGGCATGGCTGCGGCGCGGCGCTCCGGCCCGTACCAGCAAGCCGCGCTTCCGTATCGAGGCCGCGAACGCGCTGATCGAGGGCGAGCCGCCGCCCCGGGACAGCCAGGAGCTGATGCGGTTCGCGAACTCGCGGCTGGGCAAGACCGTCTTCGAGCTGGAGGACGTGACCGTACAGGCCGGACCGCTCGTGACATCAGCGGCTCCGCCGCGGGTGCTGCTCAAGCATCTGACGTGGCAGCTGGGCCCCGGCGACCGGATCGGTCTCGTGGGGGTCAACGGCGCGGGCAAGACCTCCCTGCTGCGCGCCCTCGCCGACACCGCCCGCACCGGTGGTGAGCAGGCCTCACCGCTGGTGGCCGAGGGGCGGATCAAGGTCGGCAAGACGGTGAAGCTGGCCTACCTCTCCCAGGAGGTGGCCGAGCTGGAGCCGACGCTGCGCGTCCTGGAGGCGGTGGAGGCCGTTCGCTCCCGGATCGACCTCGGCAAGGGCCGCGAGATGACGGCCTCGCAGCTGTGCGAGCGGTTCGGCTTCGCCAAGGAGAAGCAGTGGACGCCGGTGGGCGACCTGTCCGGCGGTGAGCGCAGGCGGCTGCAGATCCTGCGGCTGCTGATGGACGAGCCCAACGTCCTGTTCCTGGACGAGCCGACCAACGACCTGGACATCGAGACCCTCACCCAGCTGGAGGATCTGCTGGACGGTTGGCCGGGCTCCCTGGTGGTCATCTCGCACGACCGGTACTTCGTCGAGCGCACCACCGACCGCGTCCTCGCGCTGCTGGGCGACGCGACGCTGCGGATGCTGCCGCGCGGTATCGACGAGTATCTGGAGCGGCGCGCCCGGATGGAGGCCAGGGCAGCGGCGGCGACCCCCGCCGCGGTGCCGGAGGAGACCGCGGCCGGGCAGCCCGCCGCGTCGGCCAAGTCGCCGGCCAAGCCCGCCGGGCTCTCCCGGTCCGCGCAGAAGGAGATGCAGCGGATCGAGCGCCAGGTGGAGAAGGCCGAGCAGCGCGAGGCGACCCTGCACGCCGAACTGGCCGAGCACGCCACCGACTTCGAGCGGGTCGCCGAGCTGGACGCCGAGCTGCGCGAGGTGCGCGAGAAGCGCGAGGAGTTGGAGATGCGCTGGCTGGAGCTGGCCGACACTGAGGGTGCATGACAACACACCCGGGGTCGGTGGTACAAAGAATCGCCTTGCTCCGTTCTGAGGAACCGCGATGACACAGCCACCGCCCCCGCCGCCCGGCCGCCCGCCGCACCACGGCTGGAACCCGCCCGCACAGCCGCCGCAGCCGCCCTCCCCGCCGACGGGTCCGCCACCGGCGCAGCCACCCGGAGCGGGGTTCGGTCAGCCGCAGGGCGGTGGCTTTCCGCCGGCCCCTCCGGGTCCGCCGCCGCTGCCGGGGCCACAGGGGCCCTTGGGGTCGCAGCCTCCTGCGGGCCCGCAGCCGGGGCCGGGCGGTGCCAACTCCAAGGTGCTCGCCGCCGTCGCGGCCGTGGTCGCCGTGGTGCTGATCGCGGGCGGCATATGGATGTTCACCGGTGACGACGGCGGCAACGGGGGCGGCGGCCAGGCGAAGGACAGCAGCGCGGTGCCGGGCGGTCGCACCGCCGAGCAGCTGTTCACCCTTGAGCAGCCCGACACCCACGTCAAGGACTCCCAGGGGGCGGAGGGGAGTTGGGCCACCAAGAAGGTCTACGCCAAGTCCACGATCAACGCGGTCGAGGGCTACCGCATGAACGGCAAGCGGGCCTGGCGTCTTCCGCTGGACGGACCGGTGTGTGCCGCCTCGCCGCATATGACCGACGACCACCGAACGGCGGTCGCCTTCCAGAAGAGCGACCACGGCTGCAACACGGTCGCGGTTTTCGACGTCGACAGCGGTGAGAAGCTCTGGGAGGAGCCCGTCCCCTTCGGCGACACCATCTTCGGCGGCGGAGACCTCAATCTGACGGTCGCCCAGGACACCGTCGCCCTCTCCTGGATCGGCGGTTTCGCCGCCTACCCGATCGAGGGCGGCGACCCGCTGTGGAAGAGCAAGGAGACCGGGGAGACCTGCGAGCACACCCGCTACGGAGGTGGCGCCCGGCTGCTGGCGGTGCTCGAATGCGGCAGGACACTGACCGTCAACCAGCTCGATCCGAAGACCGGTCACTCCACCTGGGACGTGAAACTGCCCCGCGGTCTGAAGGACGGGCGCTCGGTCCGGGTGGTGGACACCGATCCGATCGTGCTGGTGGTGGGCACCGGTGACGAGGTCGAGTCGGAGGTCATGACCATCGACGACAAGGGCTCCGTCGCCGCCACCTTCAACCTGGGCAAGCGCTACGAACCGGGCTGCGGGATCGGCAACATGGGCAGCGAGGCGTGTTTCAACGTCGTGGCGACCGACAAGACGGTCTTCGTCTCGACCAAGGAACACGACGGCAGCGGCGACAGCGTGGCCCGGACCAACGAGGTGATGGGGTTCGGCTTCCACAGCGGCGAACCGAAGTTCAAGTCGAGCGCAGGTGACGACCGCACGGTCTTCCCCATCGGCACCGAGGGCGACAAGGCCATCGCCTATGTCACACCGACCCTGGAGAAGGGCGGTCAGGTCGTCAGCGTCTCGCCGGACGACGGCAAGCAGCGGGGGCTGCTGCGGCTGCCGGACAAGAGCGCGGAGCAGCAGGGCCACTTCCGGGTACCGACCATGAGCACCAGTGCCCCGGCGCTCTACGAGGGCGGCCGGCTCTTCCTCCAGCGGAGCCTGCTGTACGGGAAGGAGGAGTCGCAGAAGGACGCGGCACCGATGGCCATGGGGTTCGGTACCGGACGGTGACGGAACCGCGATCCGGGCCCTCGGTGTCCGATGGTAGAAAGAACTTCCGCTCCGAAGTCTGCCATTGGTAGGCCACATTGTCCGATTCGCTCCGCCCTACGGGGGTTCGAGGGGCCGGGCGCCCGGTCTGCCCGTAACGAGGGATTGTTCATGTCGCAGCCGCCTCCGCCGCCTAGCCAGCCGCCATCCGGAGGCTTCGGCGCACCGCAGGAACCGCCGCGGGATCCGCAGGGGCAGCCGTCCTACGGCTACCCGCAGCAGCCGGATGCCGGGCAGCCGTCGTACGGCTATCCGCAGCAGCCCCCGCCGCCTGCGCAGGCACCCGGCGGGCCGCCGTCACAGCCCCCGCCCGCGGCACCCTCCGGATACGGCTACCCGCAGCAGAACGCGCACGCGGCTCCCACGCAGGCCGCCTTCGGCGCCGTGACACCCCCGCCGCCGGGTCCGCCCGGGCAGCCTGGTCCTCCCGGTCCTCCCGGTCCTCCCGGCCCGCCGCCCGGCGGCTACGGGCAGCAGCCGCCGGGAGGTTACCCGTACGCCAACACCGGCGCGGGGATGCCCGGTGGCGGGGGTGGCGGCAAGAGCAACTCCAAGATCATCGCGGTTGTCGCCGGTGTCGTCGCCGTCGCGGTGATAGCCGTCGGCGGCGTCTTCTTCCTCACCAAGGACGACGGCGGCAAGGAGAACGAGTCCAAGGGCGGGGGCGAGAAGACCACCGAGAACAAGGACCCCAACGCGCCGCCGAAGAACACGCAGGCCAAGCAGGTCGTCGACATGAAGGCGCCCGAGGTCAAGGACTACACGAGCGTCAACGGCGGCTGGGCCACGGACAAGGTGTTCGCCAAGTCCTCGGTCCAGGAGATGGTCATCAAGGAGTTCGAGTCGGGCAGGGAGACCAAGCTCTCGCTCAAGGGCAACGTCTGCGCGGCCTCCAACGAGATGACCAAGGACCACAAGGTCGCCGTCGTCGTGCAGGAGACCATCTCCAACAGCGCCGACTGCACCCGTTTGGTCGTCGTCGACCTGGACGCGAAGAAGATCGCCTGGGACCAGACGATGCCCAACATGGAGACGCAGTCCGTGGACAGCGTCGCCATCAGCGGTGACACCGTGGCCGCGGCGTGGATCGGTGGCTCCGCCGGCTACAAGATCTCCAACAAGAAGAAGCTGTGGGAGGCCAAGCCGAGCGAGTGCCGTGACGTCGGCTACGCGGGCGGCGAGGAGCTGGTCGCCGTCGTGGAGTGCGGCAGCAGCATCAAGTCGCCGCAGATCTCCGTGCAGCGGCTGGACCTGGACACCGGCAAGGCCAAGTGGAAGTACGAGCCGCCCAAGGGCGTCCGCAACGTCCGCGTCGCCTCCACCAAGCCGCTGGTGCTGGTCGCCGGCGCGGGGGACGAACTGACCAGCGATGTGCTGACCGTCGGCGAGGACAAGAAGCTCAAGGCGAAGATCTCCCTGGGCGACCGCTACGAGAAGCCGTGCCGGGTGGACGTCAACAGCTGCTACGGCATCGCGGTCGGCCCCGAAGCGGTCTACCTGGCGACCTCCCAGCACGACGGCGGTTCCGACAGCCTGTCCCAGGTCAACGAGATCATGGCCTTCGACTTCGACTCCGGCCGCACCAAGTGGAAGTCGCCGTCGGGCAAGAGCCGCGAGATCATCCCGTTCAAGACGCAGGGTTCCAACGTGCTCGGCTACAAGACCCCCAGCATCGGGCACGGCGGTGAAATCGTCACCATCGAACCGAAGAAGGGCAAGCAGACGACGCTGCTGAAGATGCCGGCCTCCGACTTCGACGAGGGGGAGCAGGCGTTCTCCGTCTCCCCCGGTTCGCTGGACACGCCGCTGATCTTCGAACACAACAGGTTCTTCCTGCTGGAGAAGACGCTCTCGGAGAACCGTTCGAGCCTGAACGACGAGGAGCCGCGGCTCGCGGTCGGTTTCGCACCGACCAGCGACTGAGCCGACCCCGACACACCACGTGACCGGCCCGCCATGTTGTGCCATGGCGGGCCGATGGCTGTCTTCAGGCGCCGGGTTCAAGCCCTCCCTTGGGGATTTCAGCCCGTAAGGGGCGCGGAACGGCGAGTGAGCGTGTAGCTTCCCGGAGAACAAGGGACGGCTGCGCCGGGGGGTGCGGGGCCGACGGGAGTGTGTGGGGGGAGCGAGCTTGATGAGCGTGCGGCTCATGGTGGTCGACGACCACCGCCTGCTCGCCGAGGCCCTTGCCTCGGCGCTGAAGCTGCGCGGACACCGTGTGCTGGCGGCGGCCGCGCCCAGCGGCGGCGCCGCCGAGTTGGTGATCAGCAGGGCACCGGAGGTGTGTCTGCTGGGCACGGCGACGCCGGCCGAACCGGGTGTCTTCGACCCGGTAGTGCGGATCAAGAGAGAGAAACCGCAGATCGCTGTGGTGGTGCTCGGTCCGGTGCCGAGCCCGCGCGGGATCGCCTCCGCCTTCGCGGCGGGGGCGTCCGGCTATGTGCGGCACGACGAGCGGATCGAGGGCGTCGAACGGGCCATGGTCAAGGCCAGGGCCGGAGAGTCCGCCGTGGCGCCGCAGTTGCTGACGCAGTCCTTCGCCGAGCTGCTGAACCCGGCCGCCGAGCCGGACGACGAGGGCGCCCGGCTGCTGCAGATGCTGACCCCGAGGGAGGTGGAGGTGCTGGTCCGGGTGGCCGAGGGCGAGGACACCCGGCTGATCGCCGCGGGAATGGGGATCGCGCCCAGCACGGCGCGGACCCATGTGCAGCGGGTGCTCATGAAGTTGGGGGTCGGCTCGCGGCTGGAGGCCGCCGCCCTGGCCGCCCGCACGGGGCTGCTGGAGCGGGCCGGCGGTCCTGGGAGCGCCCGCGAGCAGTAGCCGGGCGCTCCCAGGGGGCGGTCACTCCGCCGCTTCGCTGTCCTGCGAGGAGGTGTCCTGCGGGGACGGCGGGGGGATGGTGGGGCTCAGGCGGAGCCACAGCAGGAACGCCAGGCCCAGGGCGAGCATGGCCAGGCCGGTCCACAGGTTGATGTTGATGTCCTGTGCCTTCTTGAGGTCCTCTTCGGAGGCGAAGATCCCCGCGATGGTGACGATCACGCCGTACACCACGAACAGGCCGCCGATGATGCGGCGTACGTCGAAGAGCCGCGCCGCGGTCTGCGACCGCCGCTCCAGTTCCTCCACGTCCTTGGCCACCTGCTGAGCGTCTGGCTTCGAGGGGGTGCTGTCATGACTCATGGGGCTTCAGTGTCCTTCGCGTCGGGGCTCAGAAGGAGAAGGGGATGTAGCAGATGGCGGCGAGGATCAGCGCGCCCCAGCCGAGCAGCGCGGGCCTGCGGTACCAGGCGTCGTCGCCCTCGCCGGGCGGCTCCGGCTCGCCGGGCGAGCGGGTGCCGTAGACGAGCCCCGCCAGTTCCTCGGCCGGCTTCGGCTTGGTGAACAGTGTGACGGCCACCATGACCACGGAGCCCACGACGAAGGCCACGATCGAGGAGACGAAGTTGGCGCCCTGGTCGCTGGGGATGTCGATGACGCCCTGCTTGTAGAACCAGAAGTAGTTCACCATCGCGCCGGCGGTGCCGGTCAGCAGCCCCCAGAAGCCCGCGGCGGGCGTGGTCTTCTTCCAGAACATGCCGATGATGAAGACGACGAAGAGCGGCACGTTGAAGAAGGAGAACAGCGTCTGCAGGTAGTTCATGATGTTGCTGAACGAGGAGGCGATGAACGCCGTCCCCATGCCGATCAGCACGCCGACGACGGTGACCCAGCGGGCGGTGGCCACATAGTGCTCGTCGGGCCGGTCCTTCTTCAGATACGCCGCGTAGATGTCGTTGGTGAAGACGGTGTTGAAGGAGGAGATGTTGGCCGCCATACCGGCCATGAACGCCGCCAGCAGACCGGTGACCGCGATACCGAGCACGCCGTTGGGCAGCAGGTCGCGCATCAGGACCGGGATGGCGTCGTTGTACTGCAACCCGTCCTCGGTCTTGCCCAGCGTGGGTTCCATGACGAGCGCGATCAGGCCGGGTATGACGACGACCGCGGGAATGAAGATCTTGGGGAAGGCCGCGATCAGCGGGGTGCGCCGGGCCGCGGAGAGGTTCTTGGCGGACAGCGCGCGCTGCACCTCGGCGAAGTTGGTCGTCCAGTAGCCGAAGCTCATCACGAAGCCGAGGCCCAGCACGATGGTGAGCCAGTTGGCGCCCAGCGGGTTGTCGGAGCCGATCCCGGTGCCGTCCCAGGCGGTCATGAAGGCGCCGCCCTTCTCACCGGAGAGGGTGTCGGTGATACCGCCCCAGCCGCCGACGCGCTTGAGGCCCACCACGGTGAGCGGGATCAGCGCGGCGAGGATCACGAAGAACTGCAGCACCTCGGTGTAGATCGCCGAGGACAGGCCGCCGAGCGTGATGTACGCGAGCACGAAGAAGCCCGCGACGACGATGGAGATCCACAGCTCCCAGCCCAGCAGCGCCTTCAGCACGAGGGCGAGCGCGTAGAGGTTGACGCCGGCGATCAGTACGGAGGAGACCGCGAAGATGACCGAGCTGAGCAGGTGGGAGGAGGGCCCGAACCGGTGCAGCAGGAACTCGGGCACCGAGCGGACCTTGGAGCCGTAGTAGAACGGCATCATCACCAGGCCGAGGAAGACCATGGCGGGAATGGCGCCGATCCAGTACCAGTGCACGGTGTAGACGCCGTACTGGGCGCCGTTGGCCGCCATGCCGAGGATCTCGGTGGCACCGAGGTTGGCCGCCACGAAGGCGAGGCCGGTGATCCAGGCGGGGAGCGACCGGCCGGAGAGGAAGAAGTCGAGGCTGGTCTTCACACTGCGCCGGGCGGCGAAGCCGATCCCGAGTACGACGGCGAAGTAGATGCCGAGGAGTGTGTAGTCGAGTCCGTTGGTGGGGAGCCGTAGCCCTTCGGCCAGGTGCAACATGGGTCACTCGCTTCATTGCGCGATCGGAACGGACGCGAACGTACCGCCGACGTTTCACTTTTTGAAAGGTCATGTTGCAGGAGTTTGTTTGATTGTGATGATTGTCGAGGGGTGGTAGCGGCGGATCATCCGGTTTGCCCGCTCTGTCGCGAGGCTCCGGGGTGGGGGTGGAGGTCGGAAGTCGCCGCACTGCCCGGTTCCCTGTCACCTTTCGTTCGCTGTTGGCTCCTGGTTCTTTGTGTGTGATTATGTTTGAGGCCTAGGAACGAGGAGCCATCCGGTGAAGAAGACCTCAGGCCGTCTTGCCGACGGCCGCGAGATCGTTTACTACGACCTGAGCGACGATGCCGTCCGCACCGCCGCCGACCGGCGTCCGATGCCCGCCACGGAGGCGCTCTCCCAGATCCGGCACGACCCGCTGCTGGACGAGTGGGTCGGTGTCACCGCGCACCGCAACGCCCGCACGTACCATCCGCCGGCCGACGAGTGCCCGCTGTGCCCCTCCCGGGAGGGGCGGATGAGCGAGATCCCGGAGCCTGACTACGACGTCGCCGTCTTCGAGAACCGTTTCCCCTCCTTCCACGGCGCGCCCGGCAAGGAGGAGACCGAGGACTCCGCCGGGCTCTTCCGGCACGCGCCCGGCGCCGGCCGGTGCGAGGTCGTCAGCTTCACCTCGGACCACCAGGCCTCCTTCGCCGACCTCGACGAGGAGCAGGCCCGACTCGTCCTGGACGTGTGGACCGACCGCACCGCGGATCTGTCCCGATCGCCCGGTGTCGAGCAGGTGTACTGCTTCGAGAACCGCGGCGAGGAGATCGGGGTGACCCTCTCCCACCCGCACGGTCAGATCTACGGCTATCCGTTCACCACCCCGCGCACCGTCCGGATGCTGCGCTCTGTGGCCGAGCACGCGGCCAAGGCCGGCGGCAACCTCTTCGACGACCTCGTCGCGGCCGAACGCGCCGCCCAGGAGCGGGTGGTCATCGAGGGCGAACACTGGACGGCGTTCGTGCCCTACGCCGCACACTGGCCGTACGAGGTGCATCTGTACCCCAGATCCCGGGTGCCCGATCTGCTCGCGCTCGGCGAGGAGGCCCGCGCGGAGTTCCCCCGCATCTACCTGGAGCTGCTGCGCCGCTTCGACCGTCTGTTCGGCGAGCCCGCGTCCCGTACCCCCTACATCGCCGCCTGGCACCAGGCACCGTTCCCCGACGGCTCCGTCGACGGCGATCCCCGCCTCGCGGCTCGCGACGAGTTCGCACTGCATCTGGAGCTTTTCACCATCCGACGGGCTCCCGGCAAGCTGAAGTTCCTCGCGGGTTCCGAATCCGGCATGAACGTGTTCATCAACGATGTGCCCCCGGAAGCCGCGGCGCAGCGCCTGCGGGAGGTGGCTTCATGAAACGCACAGAGAGAGATGGTTTCGTGGGGCCCGTCGACGCGGAGGCGACCGCCGTGTGGGCGGAGAAGCGAACGAAGGACGCTGGTGAGCGACGTGCACGCGGCTGCCGGGGCGCGGTCGAGGATGGTGGGTCAGGCTGCCGTGTGGGCGGAGAAGCGAACAAAGGACGCTGGTGAGCGACGTGCACGCGGCTGCCGGGGCGCGGTCGAGGATGGTGGGTCAGGCCGCCGTGTGGGCGGAGAAGCGAACAAAGGACTGGGGTAATGGCTAAGTACCTGGTGACCGGCGGGGCCGGATATGTGGGCAGCGTCGTGGCGGCCCACCTGCTGCAGGCAGGGCACACCGTCACGGTGCTCGACGACCTCGACACCGGCTTCCCCCAGGGCGTACCGGCCGGTGCCGAGTTCGTCCGCGGCCGCATCCAGGACGCCGCACGCGTACTGGACGCCTCGTACGACGGCGTACTGCACTTCGCCGCGCACTCCAAGGTGGGCGAGTCCGTCGAGCATCCCGAGAAGTACTGGCGCAACAACGTCGGCGGCACCATCGAACTGCTGGCCGCCATGCGCCGGGCGGGCGTGGGCAAGCTGGTCTTCTCCTCCACGGCCGCCGTCTACGGTGAACCGGAGCGCACTCCCATCACCGAGACCGACCCCGCCGCGCCCACCAGCCCGTACGGCGCGTCGAAACTGGCCGTCGACCACATGATCAGCGGCGAGTGCGCGGCGCACGGGCTGGCCGCGGCCTCGCTGCGCTACTTCAATGTGGCGGGCGCCTACTTCGCCGCCGACGGCACCGCCTACGGTGAGCGCCACGACCCCGAGTCGCACCTGATCCCGCTGGTGCTCCAGGTCGCCCAGGGGCGGCGCGCCAGGATCTCCGTCTACGGCGACGACTACCCGACGCCCGACGGCACCTGCGTGCGCGACTACATCCACGTCGCCGACCTGGCCAAGGCCCACCTCCTCGCCCTCGACAGCGCGACCGCGGGCGAGCATCTGATCTGCAACCTCGGCAACGGCAACGGTTTCTCGGTACGGGAGGTCATCGAGACCGTCCGCAAGGTCACCGGGTACGACGTACCGGAGGAGGTCGCCCCGCGCCGGGGTGGTGACCCGGCGGTGCTGGTCGCCTCCGCCGAGCGGGCCCGGCAGGCGCTGGGCTGGCGGCCGGAGCGCAGCGGACTGGAGGAGATCGTGGCGGACGCCTGGCGATTCGCGCAGGACGTGGCGGGCACCGCCCAGGAGCGGACACCGGAGGGCGCAGCGTGAGTCGGAAGGTCCGCGAGGGGTTCGTGGAGGTCTACGGGGCCGAGCCGGAGGGTGTCTGGGCGGCGCCGGGCCGGGTGAACCTCATCGGCGAACACACGGACTACAACGACGGTTTCGTGATGCCCCTCGCCCTTCCGCACACGGTGCACGCGGCCGTCTCCCGGCGCGACGACGGTGTGCTGCGGCTGCACTCGGCGGATGTGCCGGGCGCCGCCTACCAGCTGCGGCTCGACGAGCTGACGCCGGGCGCGGACGGGGGCTGGGCCGCGTACCCGTCCGGTGTCGTATGGGCGCTGCGCGAGGCGGGGTTGCCGATCGGCGGCGCGGACGTGCAGATCTCCAGCACCGTGCCCACCGGTGCCGGGCTCTCCTCGTCGGCGGCGCTGGAGGTCGCCACCGCGCTCGCGCTGTCGGAGCTGTACGAGCTGGGGCTGTCCCGGCCGTGGCTGGCGCGGCTGTGCCAGCGCGCGGAGAACGACTTCGTCGGCATGCCCTGCGGGATCATGGACCAGATGGCCTCCGCCTGCTGCGCCGAGGGCCATGTACTGCACCTGGACACCCGCGACCTGACTCAGCGGCAGGTACCTTTCGACCTCTCCGCCGAGGGACTGCGGATGCTCGTCGTCGACACCCGCGTCAAGCACACGCTGGCCGACGGCGCCTACGCGGGGCGCCGCCGAGCGTGCGAGGCGGGCGCGAGGGCGCTCGAAGTCTCGGCGCTGCGCGATGTGGCCCACGAGGAGCTCGACGCGGCGCTCGCCCGCCTGGACGCCCGGTTGGACGACCCCGAGGTGCGCGGCTGTGTACGGCACATCGTCACGGAGAACCGGCGGGTCGAGGAGACGATCGCCCTGCTGGACGCGGGCGAGACGCGCGCGGTGGGCGCGGTACTGACCGCGGGGCACGCCTCCCTGCGGGACGACTTCCGTGTCTCCTGCGAGGAACTGGACCTGGTGGTCGACACCGCGCTCGCCGCGGGTGCGCTCGGCGCCCGGATGACCGGCGGCGGCTTCGGCGGTTCGGCGATCGTGCTGGCCGAGGAGACGCAGACCGAGAAGATCGCAGAGGCGGTGACCTCGGCGTTCGAGGCCGGGGGCCATCTGGTGCCGCAGGTGTTCGAGGCGGTGCCGAGCGCGGGTGCGCGGCGCTTGTGAGACGGCTGCTCCCGGGCGCGCGACGCCTGTCCCGCGCGCGGATTCCGGCCGCGCGCCTGCGCTCCTGACGCGCCCCGGCGCGCCCCTCGTGGGATCACGAGTGGAACGATTTTTGTGATTTGCCTTCCGTTGTCACAGCCCAGCCGTACCCTGAATCTTGTACAGCGCCGGTGGGGGCCGGTGCTGATCAGGGGGCGAGACAGCCGGGTACGACGCCCAGGGGCGGGGTAGACAGCGAACACGGCGGCGGCCGTGTCGATGGCGCGCTTTCCCGCGCATGGGCGCCGTGCCCGCACTGCCAGGGGGTGCCATGCAACGTATTCGCGTGCTGGTGGTCGACGACCACCGCATTTTCGCCGAGTCCTTGGCCGCGGCGCTCGCGGCGGAACAGGACGTCGAAGTCGGCGCGGCGGGCAGTGGCGCGGCAGCGCTGCGCCATCTGGAGCGTGGCGCGGCAGAGGGCCGCCGGTTCGACGTCCTGCTCGTCGACGCCGATCTGGGCGCCCCGCTGAACGGCGCGGCGCAGCCCGCCCACGGTGCGATGCCCGGCCCGGGACCCGTGCCCGCCCAGGGCGGAGCGCCCCAGCCGGCTTCGGCACGGACCAACGGTGACAGGCACCTGCCCGGCAGGCTGCTGGGCACCTCCGACGAACCGTCGGCACCGGCGGTCACCGGCGCGGCGGTCGCCTCGACCGCCGATACGCCGGCGACCGCGGTCGCCACCGGCGGGTTACCGCTGGTGGCGCGCGTGCGCGCCGACTATCCGACGGTGCGCACCGTCGTCCTGGCCGAACGGGACGACCCCCGGCACGCCGCCGCTGCGCTCCAGGCGGGCGCGGGCGGCTGGGTCGCCAAGGACTGCTCCCTCTCCCGGCTGCTGCAGGTGATCCGCGGTGTCCTCAAGGACGAGACCCATCTGCCGCCCGCCCTCCTCACCGGCGTGCTCAAGGAGTTGACCGCCAGCCGCAAGCACCGCACCGAGAGCGAACGCCTCGTGGAGTCCCTGACCCCGCGCGAGCGGGAGGTGCTGCGGTGCATGGTGGCGGGGCTGGGACGCAAGGCCGTCGCGGAACGGCTGTATCTGTCGCCGCACACGGTGCGCACCCATATGCAAAACGTCCTGGGGAAGCTGGGCGTCCACTCGACCCTGCAGGCCGTCGCCCTGGCCCGGCGCGCCGGGGTGGGCCCGGCGGAGCTGGAGCCGGCGGGAGCACGCTGACTCCGGCACCCTCGGGTCCGGCTCCGGCTGCCGCCTCCCGCGTCGTGTCCGGCTCCTGCTGTCGGTGCCGGGTTCTAGGCTGAGGTCCGAAGTCCGTGATCACCTGATCATCTCTGATCCGAAGCCTGTGATCACCTCTGATCCGATCGTCCGGACCGACTGCGGAGACGTGGCAATGCAGCAGATGACCGAAGCCCAGTGGCGCGACTTCGTCCTCACGGGCACCCGCACCGGGAAGCTGGCGACCACCCGCAAGGACGGCCGCCCTCATGTCACCCCCGTATGGTTCCTGCTGGACGAGGAGGGCCAACTGCTCTTCAACACCGGCGGCAGTTCGCTCAAGTACCGCTCCTTGCGCCGCGACCCGCGCTTCGCGCTCTGTGTGGACACCCAGGAGCCGCCGTTCAGCTTTGTGATGCTGGAATGCGTCGCGGCCCAGTTCATCGACGATCTGGAGCTGATGCGCGAGTGGGCCACCCGGATCGCCGGCCGCTACATGGGCGCCGACCGGGCCGAGACCTTCGGGGCACGCAATGCCGTCCCCGGCGAGTATCTGGTGCGGGCCCGTATCGAGCGGGCCATCGCCCACGCGGACATGGCCGACTGAGCCGGGGCGGCTCGCTCGGGGCCCCAGCCCGGCTCACACAGAGTTCTTGAATACGCTCCAGCCTCCGTCCACCACCAGTCCGGCGCCCGTCACGAAGGAGGCGTCCTGCGAGAGCAGGAAGGCGATGGCGGCGGCGACCTCGTCGGGGCGCCCATGGCGGCCGACGACCGTCTCGCCGGCCGCCTGTCGCCGGTCCTCCTCGTCGACCTCGTCCCAGGCGGGCGTCATGATCGGCCCCGGCAGTACGGAGTTGACCCGTACCCGGGGACCGAAGTCGGCGGCGAGCTGGCGGCCGAGGCCGGTGAGGCCCGCCTTGCTGGCGGCGTACGCGGGCCGTCCGGGCAGTCCGACGAGGGCGTGCACGGAGGAGGTCAGCACCACGGCGCCGCCCCGCTCGCGCAGATCGCCGGCGCAGGCACGGACTCCGAGGAAGGCTCCGGTCAGATTCACCCCGAGCTGGGCCTCCCAGTCGGAGACGGAGATCTCGTCGACGGCGCCACCGCGCACCAGCGCCGCGTTGCAGACCAGCCCGTCCACCGGCCCGAACCCCTCGCGGGCGGTCTCCACCGCGCGCCTCCAGGCCGGTTCGTCCGTGACGTCACCGAGAACGAACGCCGCCCGTCCGCCCGAGGCGGTGATCTCCCGCGCGGTGCGGTGCGCACCGGCCTCTTCCTTGTCGAGGATGACGACGGCCGCGCCCTCGTCGGCCAGCCGGTGCGCCGTGGCGGCACCGATGCCGGAGCCGCCACCGGAGATGATGACCGTATGTCCCTCGAACCGCGCGCCCATGGCCATGCGCGTGATCGTACGGCCCAGGATGCGCGCGGGGTAGAGCCCCGGGACAGGGCTCAGGTGGGGATGTTGTCGAACGGTGCCGTCAGCTGACGCAGCAGTGAGGCCAACTCGCCGCGCTGCAGCGGGGAGAGCTCGGCGAGAATGGCGCGCTCCTGGTCGAGCAGCCCGGCCAGTGCGCTGTCGGCGCGGTCCCGTCCCTCGGCCGTGAGCCGGACCAGGACCCCGCGCCGGTCGCTGGGGTCGGGCAGCCGCTCGACGAGCCCCTTCTTGGCGAGGCGGTCGATGCGGTTGGTCATCGTGCCGGACGTGACCAGGGTCTGGGTGAGCAACTGGCCGGGCGAGAGCTGGTAGGGGGTGCCCGCACGGCGGAGCGCGGTCAGCACATCGAACTCCCACGGCTCCAGACCGTGCTCGGAGAACGCGATACGGCGGGCGCGGTCCAGGTGCCGGGCCAGTCTGCTGACCCGGCTGAGCACCTCGAGCGGCTCGACGTCGAGGTCAGGGCGCTCTCGGCGCCATGCTGCCACCAAACGGTCGACCTCGTCCTCCATGGGATCAGTGTAGAGGTTGTGTCGACGTGAAGTCTCTTGACGTCAAGAGAGAGCGCGTGCACCCTGCTGCCATGTGGGACCCCCAGCAGTATCTACGGCACTCAGGCCCTCGCCTTCGTCCCGTTCTCGATCTCCTCGCACAGGTACCCGATCAACTGCCGGGTCATCCTCGCGTCCGGATCGCCGACCTCGGTTGCGGCCCCGGTGGCCCCAGCACACCACTGGCCGAGCGGTGGCCCGAGGCGCACATCACCGGATACGACAACTCACCGGAGATGCTCCGCGAGGCCGCGGCGCACGCCCGTCCGGGCCGCCTCGACTTCGCCCACGCCGACCTGGCCCACTGGCGCCCCGACCCCGTGGAGGACTTCGGGCTGCTCTTCTCCAACGCCGCCCTCCAGTGGGTGCCCGGCCACCAGAACTCCTTCCCCGACTGGCTCGCGGCCCTGCCGTCCGGTGGTGTCCTCGCCTTCCAGGTGCCCGGCAACTTCCGGGCTCCGAGCCACACCCTGTTGAGTGAACTGCGCGACTCCCCTCGCTGGCGCGACCGCGTCGGCGCACCCTCCCGCGCCGACACCGTGCTGAGCCCCGCCGAGTACGCGGACCTCCTCGCCCCGCTGGGCCCCGAGGGCTGCGACGTCGACGCCTGGGAGACGACCTACCTCCACCGGCTGACCGGCCCCGACCCCGTACTCGAATGGACCAAGGGCACCGCACTGCGCCCCGTACTGGCCCGCCTGGCGGATGACCCCGCCGCCCGCGACAGCTTCCTCGCCGAGTACGCGGAAGCTCTCCGCGAGGCATATCCACGCGCCGCGGACGGCACGACGGCGTTCCCGTTCCGCCGGGTCTTCGCTGTCGCGGTGAAGCGGTGAACCGGTGACTCGTCGCGGTCCCGGCTGCGGTCGCCGGCGCGCTGCGGTGGCGGTCGCTGTCGCGGTGCGGGAGGGGCGCTAGGACGCCTGTCCGGCGGCGCGCCACTCCGGGGCGAGGACCGACCAGATCTCCATGTCGGCCCGCTTGCCGCGGTAGAGGAAGCTCTCCCGCAGGACGCCGTCCTTCGTCATGCCCAGGCGGCGGGCGACGGCGATGCTGGGCTCGTTCGCCGCGGACACGTGCCACTCGACGCGGTGGATGCCCCGTTCCTCGACGGCCCAGTCGATGATGACGCGTACCGCGCGGGTCACCAGCCCCTTGCCCACGGCCGAGGGTTCGAGCCAGCAGCCGGCCTCGGCGTTGCCCTGGGGCACGTCCATCGTGCGGAAGAGTACCCCGCCGACCAACTCGTCCTCGGCCGTCCAGATGCCGTAGATTCGCCCGGTGTCGGCGGCGGCCTTCTCTGCGTAGGACTGGAGGAAGGCGCGCGCCGACTCCAGATCCTTGTTGGCGTCGGGCAGCCCCACATGCGCCCCGATGAACTCCCGCCCGCGCTCGATGTGGGCGAGGAACTCCTCGGCCTGCCACGGTTCGAGGGGGCGCAGTTCCGCACCGTCGTCACCCAGGGATATCGCGAACATCCTCGTCCTCCGCGGTCGAAGGTGTGCACACCTCGGCACACCGCGAGGGGAGCTTCGCACACGTTCCGTTTCGGACCGAGGGATTTTCGGCGCTACCGGAGGTCCAGTGACGACAAGGTGATGTCGATGCTGATGTCGTACGGAACGCTGACCTTGAGCTGACCATGATGGATGCCGGTCAGCGTGTAGCCCCTGGTCACGGGGTCGAGTTCGTAGACCCGGACGACCGGGTGAGGTTCGGTACCCGCAGTCTCCACCAGCCAGAAGTTCGGGATGCCCGCCGCCGCATACTTCCTGGGCTTGACGTCGTGATCGCGGACTTCGGACTCGGGCGAGACGACCTCGACCGCAAGGACCAGATCTTCGGCACGGTACCGGGACTGCTCCAGTCCCTCGACCGAATCCCTGCGGACCACGGAGATATCCGGTTCCACGCCATTGCGCCGGTCCAGAAGCACGGTCATCTCCCGCTCGACTTCCAGCTCCCCGGGAAGCGTGGTCAGAAGCCCTCGTGTGAGGACGTCAATCATCCGCCAGTGGAAGCGTCGCTGCGGACTCACGAAAACCAGACTCCCGTCGATCAGCTCGGTGTGCGGCGGGAGGTCGGGCAGCGTGAACAGGTCGTCCACGGTGTATCCGTCCAGGGGCGGCATCGGCCAGCGCCTGCCGGGTTCGCGCGCGGGTTGAGGCGCAGACTGACGCTCGGCCTCAGGCTGGCGCTCAGGCTCGGGCTCGTGCCCGGCGATCGGCTCGGCAGTCATTGTTCCTCCCATAAGTGGGATTCTCGGCCTGCGCTTCCACGGTAGCGGGCGGGTACGACGGAGATCGTCCAAATGGGTGACGGCCCCCGCAGGGGGCCGACGGTTCACGACCTCCTGTGACCGATCAGGCGCGGCTTCTGCTCCAGCCCGTCCAGGCCGTGCCAGGCGAGGTTGACCAGATGCGCCGCCACCTCGGCCTTCTTCGGCTTGCGGACGTTGAGCCACCACTGCCCCGTGAGGGCGACCATGCCGACGAGGGCCTGGGCGTAGAGGGGGGAGAGCTTGGCGTCGAAGCCGCGGTTCTTGAACTCGCGGCCGAGGATGTCCTCGACCTGGGTGGCGATGTCGGAGATCAGCGACGCGAAGGTGCCGGTCGACTGGGGGAGGGGGGAGTCCCGCACCAGGATGCGGAAGCCGTCGGTGTACTGCTCGATGTAGTCGAGCAGCGCGAAGGCGGCCTGTTCCAGCAGCTCACGGGGGTGGCCCCCCGTGAGCGCCCCGGTCACCATGTCCAGCAGGCGCCGCATCTCACGGTCGACGACGACCGCGTACAGGCCCTCCTTGCCGCCGAAGTGTTCGTAGACGACAGGCTTGGAGACCCCGGCCTTGTGGGCGATCTCCTCCACCGACGTTCCCTCGAAGCCACGTTCGGCGAAGAGGGTGCGGCCGATGTCCAGCAGCTGTTCGCGGCGCTCCTTGCCGGTCATCCGGCGACGGGCACGCTTCTTCGGACTGCTGGACGGCGGCGTCCCGCCGCTGAACGGCGGCGTCGTCTCGTCGGTCGGCACAGAGTGGGCCTTCCCTGTCGTATGGCTGTCTCGGGACCCGGGGGCCTGGCTGGGCCCCTGGGTCAGCACAGCATCATGCCGCCTGGGCCGACTGGTCGGGACGGCGGGAGTCGGCCTCGGTCGTCCCGTCCGTCGCCGGCTCCTGCTCCGCCTGCGCCGTCTTACGGCGGCGCGAGCCTTCCGTGTTGCGCTTCGAGTCGAGCCGGTCGAGCTTCGGCCAGCGCACGTCGTATGCCCAGCCGGCCTTCTCGAACCAGCGGATGATGCGCGCGCTGGAGTCGATCTGTCCGCGCTGGACGCCGTGCCGGGCGCAGGTGGGGTCCGCGTGGTGCAGGTTGTGCCACGACTCGCCGCAGGACAGGATCGCCAGCCACCACACGTTGCCCGACCGGTCACGGGACTTGAAGGGGCGCTTGCCGACGGCGTGGCAGATGGAGTTGATCGACCAGGTGACGTGGTGCAGCAGCGCGACGCGCACCATGGAGCCCCAGAAGAAGGCGGTCACCGCGCCCTGCCACGACCAGGTGGCGAGTCCGCCGATCACCGGCGGGATCATCAGGGAGACGACGGTCCACATCACGAACTGGCGGGAGACGGCGCGCAGCGCGGGGTCCTTGACCAGGTCGGGCGCGTACTTGTGCTGCGGCGTCTGCTCCTCGTCGAACATCCATGCGACGTGCGCCCACCACAGGCCCTTCATCAGCGCGGGGATCGTCTCCCCGTAGCGCCACGGGGAGTGCGGGTCGCCCTCGGCGTCGGAGAACTTGTGGTGCTTGCGGTGGTCGGCGACCCAGCGCACCAGCGGACCCTCGACGGCGAGCGAGCCCATGACCGCGAGCGCGATCCGCAGCGGCCGCTTCGCCTTGAACGAGCCGTGCGTGAAGTAGCGGTGGTAGCCGATCGTGATGCCGTGGCAGCCGATGTAGTACATCGCGACCATCAGCCCCAGATCCAGCCAGCTCACCCCCCATCCCCAGGCCAGCGGCACCGCGGCCACCAGTGCGACGAACGGGACGGTGATGAACAGCAGCAGCGCGATCTGTTCGGCCGAGCGCCGCTTCTCACCGCCCAGCGTCGCGGACGGCAGGGCGGTCGGGGAGGTGGCCGCTCCGGGGGTGGAGTCGGCCTCCGGCGAGTCGGCGGGGGCGGCTTGTGGCGAACTGTCGAGCACGTCCGGGCTTGTCGTCATAGATTCCCTCATTGGACCTCGGCTTGGCTACGGTTCCGTAACCTACGGCGTCGTAAGTATGGCAGCAGTAAGTCACGGGACAAGAGGGGTGCGCGCGCCGGGGCGGGGCCCGCCACGCTTCCCACCCTTCGGACGGGAGTCCTGTACCACGCTGAGGCCGACCTATCCTTGTTCCGTCGGACAGCGCGGTCCGCCACCTGCCCGAAGCACACCCGCAAGGGAAGCAACCCCGCAAGGGAGCCGCACCTGTGAGCAGCGCCGACAGCAACCAGCGAACCCCCGAGCCGCCGGAGAACCTGCCCGGATCGAGTGACCCCGGGACGGCCGGAAGTGTCCAGGGCGGTCCTGCTCCCGGCGGGAATCCGTCCCGAAGGAGTCCCTCCGAGGGGACGGCCTCGGGCGGGGAGTCCGCAGGCAGCCACCCCCTCAGCGTGGACAGCGTCGACAGCGTGGACGCGGCCGAGGCCACCTCGGCCCTGCGTGCGGACATCCGCAGACTGGGCGACCTGCTCGGCGAGACACTGGTGCGCCAGGAGGGCGCAGAACTGCTCGACCTGGTGGAACGGGTACGCGCGCTCACCCGCAGCAACGGCGAGGCAGCCGCCGAGCTGCTGGGCGAGACCGACCTGGAGACCGCCATCAAGCTGGTGCGCGCCTTCTCCACCTACTTCCACCTCGCCAACGTCACCGAGCAGGTGCACCGCGGCCGCGAGCTGCGCCAGCGCCGCTCCGGCGACGGCGGGATGCTCGCCCGTACCGCCGACATGCTCAAGGACGCCGACCCGGCGCATCTGGCGAACACCGCGCGTAACCTTTCGGTACGCCCCGTCTTCACCGCCCACCCCACCGAGGCGGCCCGCCGCTCGGTACTGACGAAGCTGCGCAAGATCGCCGAGCTGCTGGAGGAGGCGGACGGCAAGCTGGGCGGCGCCGAGCGCCGCCGCACCGATCTGCGGCTGGCCGAGAACGTCGACCTGATCTGGCAGACCGACGAGCTGCGCGTCGCCCGCCCCGAGCCCGCCGACGAGGCCCGGAACGCCATCTACTACCTGGACGAGCTGCACCGCGGCGCCGTCGGCGACGTACTGGAGGACCTGGCCGCCGAGCTGGAGCGCGCCGGAGCCCCGCTGCCGTCCGGCACCCGCCCGCTGACCTTCGGCACCTGGATCGGCGGCGACCGCGACGGCAACCCCAACGTCACGCCCGAGGTCACCTGGGACGTGCTGCTGCTGCAGCACGAGCACGGCATCGACGACGCCCTCGCCCACGTGGACGAGCTGCGCGGAGCCCTCTCCAACTCGATCCGCAACTGCGGCGCCACGCAGCCGCTGCTGGATTCACTCGAAAGAGACCTCGTCCGGCTTCCGGAGATCAGCCCCCGCTACAAGCGGCTCAACAAGGAAGAGCCCTACCGGCTCAAGGCCACCTGCATCCGGCAGAAGCTGCTCAACACCCGCACCCGGCTGGCCGAGAAGCTCCCGCACACCGACGGCTGGGACTATCTGGGCACCGGCGAGCTGCTGGCCGACCTCGCCCTCATCCAGGACTCGCTGCGCGAGCACCGCGGCGGCCTGGTCGCCGACGGCCGCCTGGAGCGCGCCATGCGCACCATGGCCGCCTTCGGCCTCCAGCTCGCCACGATGGACGTACGCGAGCACGCCGAGGCCCACCACCACGCGCTCGGCCAGCTCTTCGACCGGCTCGGTGAGGAGTCCTGGCGCTACGCCGACATGCCGCGCGACTACCGGCAGCGGCTGCTGGCCAAGGAGCTGCGCTCCCGCCGGCCGCTCTCCCCGAGCCCCGCGCCGCTGGACGCCGCGGGCGCCAAGACGCTCGGCGTCTTCGAGACCGTCCGCAAGGCGCTGGAGACCTTCGGACCCGAGGTCATCGAGTCGTACATCATCTCGATGTGCCAGGGCGCCGACGACGTGTTCGCCGCCGCCGTCCTCGCCCGCGAGGCCGGGCTGATCGATCTGCACGGCGGCTGGGCCAAGATCGGCATCGTGCCGCTGCTGGAGACCACCGACGAGCTGAAGATCGCCGACGAGCTCCTCGACGCGATGCTCTCCGACCCCTCCTACCGCAAGCTGGTCTCCCTGCGCGGCGACCTCCAGGAGGTCATGCTCGGCTACAGCGACTCCTCCAAGTTCGGCGGCATCACCACCAGCCAGTGGGAGATCCACCGCGCCCAGCGCCGACTGCGCGACGTCGCCCACCGGCACGGTGTACGGCTGCGGCTCTTCCACGGCCGGGGCGGCACCGTCGGCCGCGGTGGCGGCCCCACCCACGACGCGATCCTCGCCCAGCCCTGGGGCACCCTGGAGGGCGAGATCAAGGTCACCGAGCAGGGCGAGGTCATCTCCGACAAGTACCTGGTGCCCTCGCTGGCCCGGGAGAACCTGGAGCTGACCGTCTCGGCCACCCTCCAGGCGTCGGCCCTGCACACCGCGCCCCGCCAGTCCGACGAGGCGTTGGCCCGCTGGGACGCGGCGATGGACACCGTCTCGGACGCGGCGCACCGTGCCTACCGCGAGCTGGTCGAGGACCCGGACCTGCCCGCGTACTTCTTCGCCTCCACGCCTGTCGACCAGCTCGCCGAACTCCACCTGGGCTCCCGCCCCTCCCGCCGCCCCGACACCGGAGCGGGCCTGGACGGACTGCGCGCCATCCCGTGGGTGTTCGGCTGGACCCAGTCGCGGCAGATCGTCCCCGGCTGGTTCGGCGTCGGCACGGGCCTGAAGGCCGCCCGCGAGGCCGGACTCGACAGCGTGCTGGAAGAGGCGCACACCCACTGGCACTTCTTCCGCAACTTCCTCTCCAACGTCGAGATGACGCTGGCCAAGACGGATCTGCGGATCGCCCGCCACTACGTCGAGACGCTCGTTCCGCAGGAACTGCGGCACGTCTTCGCCACCATCGAGGCCGAACACGCCCGCACGGTCGAGGAAGTGCTCCGTATAACAGGCGAGAGCGAGCTGCTGGAGGCCAACCCGGTCCTCCAGCAGACGCTGAAGATCCGCGACGCCTACCTCGACCCGATCTCCTACCTGCAGGTCACCCTGCTGCACCGCCAGCGGGAGGCCACCGCCCAGGGCAAGGAGCCGGACGAGAACCTGGGCCGCGCGCTGCTGCTGACCGTCAACGGTGTGGCGGCCGGCCTGCGCAACACCGGCTGACGGCCTCCGGCGGCGTACGGGGCCTGGGTGCTGCTCGTCTCAGAACGCGAGCAGCGCCCAGGCCCCGCCCATGATCAGGGCCCCGCACGCCCCGGTCAGCAGGGCCGTCCTCTTCATCCGCAGGCCGCCCGCGATCACCAGCGAGGCCAGCAGCAGCGCCCCGCCCAGCGGTACCCACGCGTAGAGAATCCCGGCGGGCCCGGTCCGTATGACGTGGTCCGTACCGGGCTGTACGGCCACGTCCACCGTCTGCCCCTCCCCGCCGGAGACGAACTCGGAGACGGTCACCCGCTCCGGCTCGGACGTCTTCTCGCTGAGGAACGTCCCGGTGCACTCGTCGTCCCCGCACTCCTTCACAGTGACGGTGCCGCGCTCGTCGCCCGTCATGGCGGTGGCCGCCGTCTCCCACGACGTCCACACCCCGGCCACCACCAGCACCAGCGCGATCAGCGCCATCAGCCCGGCCCGCGCCAGCAGCAGCATCCCGAAGGCGCTCTCGCCGAGCCGCCGCATACGGCTGCGCTTGGCTGTGGTCTGTGCGGCACGTGAAGACATGGCGGAGATCCTGGCCACTTGACGGTAGCCGGTCAACCTCGGCCGACCGGCTTGTGGGTGCTTGGGCCACTATCGGAGGGCGGCCAGGGATCACTATCGGAATCGTGTCCTCCGACGCCATTGGTAAGACTGTTCGCGGTTCCGGAGTCGAGGGGGGATGACATGGCAGCGGACCCGCACCCGCACCCGCACCCGCACCCGCGTCCGTGGCGCCGACTGGATACAGCGGCGCTCCCCGAGACCCTGCGGCACGAGCCCAGCAGACGCTTCCTCACCGAGGCCGGCCTGCCCGAGCAGGCCGCCGAACTGGACTTCGCCAGCATCCGGGACGGTCACCTGCCGCCGCTCACCGAGGACGTGACGGCGGTCGACGCACCCGTCGCACTCGACGGACAGCTCCTCGTCCTGGGCCGTACCGATCACTGGGAGGCCCGGCTGGTGCTCGATGGCGAGGGAGGCGGGGTGCACCTGGTCGCCTGGGAGGGTGAGGACCTGTGCCACGACCTGATCGCCTCAGGAGTGCCGGAACTGGCCGCACTGCTGGGCGAGATCGAAACCGTCTCCGGCAGCCCCCGCGACCCCGTACCGGCCATGGAGCCGCGCGGGCTGGCGACCCTCACCCGGGCGCGCACGGAATCCGAACAGCGGCTGCGCCGTGCCGACCCCCGCCTGTACGAGCTGTACGACGCGCAAGAGCCCGCCCGCGAGCCCGCGCACTGGGGCGCCGCGCTGCTCGTCCGCACCCTGCACCTGGCGGCACGGCCGGGCGGGCCGGGAGAGCTCGCGTACGAGATCGAGCCGGAGCTGGTGGCCCAGCTCGCCGAAGGCGACGGCGGTGGCAGCGGCGGCAGGGGCGGCGTACGCCGGTTCACCGAGGACGAGCTGCCCGCCGGGCTCACCCACGCGCCCACCCGCCGACTGCTCACCGAGGTCGGACTCCCCCGCGAGACGGACATGTTCGCCGTCACGGACGGCCCCCTGCGTACCGTGGGAGAGGCGCACCCCTCCTTCTTCGAGCCCGGCGCCGAACTGCCCAGCCGCGCCTACCAGCGCGACTTCCACGCCCTCGGCTGGTGGGCCGGTGACCTCGCCCTCGCCCTGGACGGCACAACCGGTCGCCTGGAGCTCCCCGACTGGTTCGACCACGGCAGCCCCGCCGCTTATCTGCACCAGGATCTGTCGGCGCTGCTGTTCGCCTGCTGGACCTACCAGCAGGCCCACGCCGCCTGGGCCCGCTGGGACATCGGCGCGGGCGGCCGGCCCGCGCCCTGGCACGTCTACTCCCCCAAACACCTCCTGGAATCCCGGGTGGCCGCCCTCGTGGAAGCCGTCGACCCCGCCGCGTGGGCCACCGAGTGGCACTCGTGGCCCCAGCTGGAGAACGACGACCACACCGGCGGTCTGCTGTGTTCCTGAGTCACCCGGGCCAACCGGGCCAGCCCGGCTCCCGTGGCACCTTCCGGCTCCACGCGTTCGCCACCGCCACCGCCGCGTGCAGCCGCTCCCGCGCGGTCGCCTCCCGCACCAGGTGAGGGAGGGCGTCCCACTCCCGGCCCCCGCCGAGGGGCCGCAACTGGACGTGCGGCCCGAGGGCCGCCATGACGACGCCGACCCGCCCGGAGCGCTCGTCGACGACGACGGATCCGGTGCCCGGTGGCTCAGCCGCCGTCACGTGCTGTCTGACGCAGTACGTCGGTGAGCAGACGTGCCGTCGCCATGTTCACCCGCCCCAACTCGATGAGCTGGCGCGGCGGCTCCGCCGTGCACGAGGCCAGGTCCGGCCCCATGGACGGCAGCGTGACCCCGTGGCGTCCCAGCGCCTGCGCCAACTCGTCCGACACGGCCAGCGCGGCCGCGAGGGGGTGCTCGTCGATGTCACTGTTCATGCTCACAGCGTGACGCTGCGAAGCTACGCTCAGTAGGACCTACATGCCAGCATCATGTTTGCGGGGACCGACCGCCGGGAGAACCGATGATGCAGCAACGCGATCTGGACCCGTACAACTCGCCTAGGGAGTTCTACGGCGCCGAAGTCCGCCGCGAACGCGAACGCCAGGGCTGGTCCCAGGACACCCTGGGGGAGAAGGTCTTCTGCTCCGGCACCTACATCGGACAGTTGGAAGCCGCCACCCGACGCCCCCAGTACGACCTCTCCAAGCTGTTGGACGGCATCTTCGGCACGGGCGAGCACTTCCAACGGCTGTGCCGCCTCGTCCGCAAGTCCAAGCACGCCGACTACTTCGCTGACGCCGCCGAGTTGGAGCAGCGCGCCAAGACCATCAGTGAGTACGCCCCGATGCTGGTGCCGGGGCTGTTGCAGACGGAGGCGTATGCGAGGGCGTTGACGAAAGCGACGCTGCCGTACGCCTCCACGGAGGAGATCGAACGCTACGTCCGAGGACGGATGGAGCGGCAGAAGGTCTTCGAGGCGCCAACAGGCCCGTTGTTGTGGGAGGTCATCCACGAGGCTGCACTGCGCGTGCCGGTCGGAGGGCCCGAGGTGATGCGGGAACAACTCCTCCGGCTGGTGGAGGTCGGCCGGTCGTCCCGCGCACTGGTGCAAGTCCACCCCTCCTCAGCAGGGCCACACCCCTTCATGATGGGCGTCGTCTCTCTGATGACGTTCACGGACGCCCCTCGTCTCGTGTACGTAGAAGGCCCGCACAGCGGCCAACTTGTCGAAGAACCAGCGTTGGTCGACCGCTATCAGGCGTCATACGATCTCGCGAGGGCCGCCGCACTGCCGCCGGAGGCGTCCCTCACCTTGATCGAGTCGGTGGCGGAGGACTGGGCGAAATCATGAGTGCCGCAATCGATCTGAGCAGCGCGGTATGGCGGAAGTCGTCGTACACCAACGGAGAGGGAGGCAACTGCGTCGAGATCGCCGAAGGCTTCCCCGGCGTGATGCCCGTACGCGACAGCAAGCGTCCGGACGGCCCCGCCGTCGTCTTCCCGATCGGCGGCTGGGCGGCGTTCGTGGCGGCCGTCAAGGCGGGGGCGCTCCACAACCCGTAACGTCCCAGCCCAACAGCCCAACAGCCCAACAGCCCAACAGCCCAACAGCCCAACAGCCCAACAGCCCAACAGCCCAACAGCCCAACAGCCCTGCTGCCCGCAACGGGCGGCGGGGCTGCGGCATTTCACGACCTGCCCACGCAACAGGGCACCTGCTAACATCTGTTGGCATGTGCTGTACTGGTGACGACCTGGTGCGGGTGCTGGCCACCTTGTCCAATCCGCACCGGGTGCGGGTTGTCGCAGCTCTGGCGGGCGGGCGGAACTACGTGAGCCGGCTGGCGCGCGAGCTGGACATCAGCAGGGCGCTGCTCCAGGTCCATCTGAAGAAGCTGGAGGCGGCCGGTCTGGTCTCCTCCCATCTGGAGCTGTCGGAGGACGGAAAAGCAATGAAGTTCTACGAGGTGAACCCCTTCTCGGTCCACCTGACACCGGAGTTCCTGGCGAGCGCCGCGGAGACGCTGACCATCGAGAAAGGATCACCGCGTTGAACGAGCACGAGTGGCAGGAAGTCATAGGCACCATCGGGTTGTTCACCCTGCTCATCGCCGTGGTCGTCATCTTGCTCTGGCACAACACCGCCGGGCGGCGGGCCAGGGCTCGGCTCGCCCGCGAGGACGAGTACAAGAAGCTCGCCGAGGAAGCCGTCGGCAGACAACAGCGGATCGAGCAGCAACTTGCCGAGATCGGCGGTCAGGTCACGGATCTGACGAAGCGGACGGACACGATCGAGCGGGTCCTCAAAGACGTCGAGTAAGACGTCAAAGGCGTCGAGTAAGACATCGAGCAACCCCGTGAACCACCCCGGGCCGTCGAGCTGCAACTCGACGGCCCGGCAACGGGGAGCCGAACCACCTCGCCATGGGCGAGTTTGCGCAGGAACACTCCACCGAGAAAGAGGAGAGCAGCTCATGCTGCCCAGAAGCAAGTCGGGCCACGGCCCACCCGGAGGGGCCTCGCCTCGCGGGGGCGTGACCGAGGCCGTGGCGGTCTGGTCCACGCGGCACCGCGCCCTGGCGATCGGCGGCTGGCTGGCACTGGTCGTCATCGCCGTACTGTCCAGTATGCCGATGTCCGGCGAGACGGCCCGCGCGGTCGACCCCGGCGAGGCCGGCCGCGCCCAGCAATTGGTGGACGCACAGGGCAGCGGCGGCTCCATCCGGGAGAACGTGCTGATAAGGACGCGCGGCGGGAGCCGCGATTTCGCGGCCGACCCCGAACTGCGGGCGGCCACCAAGGAGCTGGTGGCCGAGCTGCGCCGGGCGCCGGGCGCGGTACGCGAGATCGGCTCCCCGCTTCAGCCGCAGGGCCGCCGCTGGATATCCAAGGACGGCAGTTCCGGCCTGGTGACCTTTGAAGTGGCCGGGCCGGACGTCCGGTACGAGAAGCACTACGCGGCGGCGGTGAAGGCCGTGGAGCGGGTGCGGGAGCACCACCCGGGCGTCACCCTCGACCAGGCGGGGGACCGCAGCCTTTCGGAGGCGGTCAACGAGGGGATCAAGGACGACTTCACGCGTGCGGAGACGACCTCACTGCCGCTCACGATCCTGGTGCTGCTGGCCGTCTTCGGCTCACTGGTCGCCGCGGGGATACCCCTGCTTCTGTCGGCGACGGCTGTCGCGGCGGCGTTCGGGCTGCTGCAACTGGCCGGGCACTGGGTGCCGTTCAACAGCGCCGCCTCCTCCATCGTGCTGCTCATCGGCATGGCGGTGGGCATCGACTACTCGCTGTTCTCACTGCGCAGGTTGCGCGAGGAACGGGCGGCCGGACACGACATCCGCGAGGCGCTGCGCATCACGGCACGCACGTCGGGCCATACCGTCGTGGCCTCCGGCCTGACAGTGATGCTCTGCATGACCGGGCTGCTGTTCACCGGTGTCGATGTCTTCAAGGGGCTAACCCTCGGAACCGTCCTGGTCGTCGGACTGGCCGTGCTCGGATCCGTAACGGCGCTGCCCGCCCTGCTCGCCGCACTCGGCGACCGGGTCGACAAGGCCCGCATCCCCTGGCTGGGCAGGCGCAGGATCGCGGCACAGGAGTCGCACCTGTGGGGGCGGGTGGCGGGCGCGGTCGTGCGGCGGCCGCTGCTGACCGGAGCGTCGGCAGCACTGGCGCTACTGGTCATGACGCTGCCCGCGCTCGGAATCCGGCTGCAGGACGCAGCGGTCACAGCCAGCCTGCCGCCGGGTGTCTCGGCGGCGGTGGACGCGGCGACCGACATGCAGGAACAGTTTCCCGGGGCGGCCACCGCTGCCCGGGTGGTCATCGCCCGTTCGGACGGCGCGCCGGTCCACACCCCTCAGTTGCGGGAGGCGATCGACGAGCTGCACGAGCAGGCCGCCGACAGCGGCGGTGCGCTGCGGGAACCGATCACGGCCGTACCGGTCGGTGACACGATGATGGTGCGGGTGCCGCTCGCGGGCGCCGTCACCGATCCCGCCGCCGACCGCGCCCTGGGGATCCTGCGCGACCAGGCGCTTCCCGCCGCCCTCGGTGAGGTGGAGGGCGCCGAGTACGCGGTCGGGGGCAAGACGGCCATGCCGCACGACTTCGCGGAGCGGGTGAACAGCCGGACCCCGGTCGTCATCGCCTTCATCCTCGGGCTCGCGTTCCTTCTGCTCATGGTGGTGTTCCGGTCGTTGACCATTCCGCTGGCGTCGATCCTGCTCAACCTGCTGTCCATCGGCGCCGCGTACGGGGTGCTGGCCTGGATCTTCCAGGACGGCAACCTGGAATCACTTCTGGGGTTCAACTCCTACGGCGGCGTGGTCAGCTGGCTCCCGCTGTTCATGTTCATCATCCTGTTCGGCCTGAGCATGGACTACCACATCTTCATCCTCAGCCGGATCAGGGAACGGTGGCTCGGAGGCGCGGAACCGCGTGCGGCGGTCGTGGGCGGTATCAGCGCCAGCGCCGGAGTCGTCAGCAGTGCGGCACTCATCATGATCGGCGTCTTCTCGGTCTTCCTCACCCTCTCCGCCATCGAGTACAAGATGCTGGGCCTCGGCATGGCCTCGGCCATCCTCATCGACGCGACCATCGTGCGCGGGGTGCTGTTGCCGGCCGTGATGTCCCTGCTGGGTGAGCGCGCCTGGTGGCTGCCGCCGCGGCTCCGACGAAGCCTGGGCAGCTCAGCGCCTTCGGTACCCGGCGCCGGCTCCGGTACGCGCGAACTCGTGTGACCCCTCGGCCGCCCCGCCTCCCGGAAGAGGCGGGGCGGTGGCATTTCGTTCCCTCTCCGCGCGTTGGGGCGCGTTCCGGGTAACCGCAACACCACTGTTGGGGCTGTGAGCCGGAACCGAGAGGGAGGCCAGTGGGCATGTGGCACGACATGATGACCATCGAGATCCCGGTCGTCGAGAAGATCCTGCGCACCGTCGTGGTGTACACCGTCATCGTCGTACTGTTCCGGCTTGCCGGAAAGCGCGGACTGGCGTCGATGAACACGTTCGACTTCGTCGTGATCTTCCTGCTGTCCAACGTGGTGCAGAACGCCGTCATCGGCGAGGACTACAGCCTGCTCGGCGGCGTGGTGGGCGCCGCCACCCTGGTGGGCGTCAACGCGCTCGTCAACAGGCTGCTGGCGGTCGAGGGGCACAGCGCCCGGCTGCTGGAGGGCAAGCCGACCACCGTCATCGAGGACGGCCGGATCGTCCGCCGCGCGATGCGGCGCCTCGGACTGCGCACCGGCGAGGTCGAGGAAGCGGTACGGCTCCAGACCGGCGGCACCGTCGAGACCGTCGAGCACGGCAGCCTGGAGCCGGACGGCAGGCTGCTCGTCGTCCCCGGCGCCGAGGCGCAGCAAGCGACCCGAGCCGACATCGACCGCCTCGCGGACCGCCTCACGGCCATCGAGGAAATGCTGCGGGCGAGCCGGGGGAAGTAATCCCTCGCGGCTGTGCCGGACCCCTCACCCGGAGCCCTCGAATCCTCTCCCCAGTACGTCACATGTGCACTACAGTCACTGCGCGTGCCGCTACGTGACAGTAAAGACACACAGAGGCACAGAGACACACACTGTGGAAGAGAGCCGGGATCGGACGGAGCGGTTGCTGGATGTCCTTCGAGCAGGAGTGGAACGACCTCAAAAGCGGCTCAGGCGGCACGGAATCGACTGCCATGCGCCTCAACCAGGCCACCACGCCGGACACCGGGCCGGGAGGCGGTAGTCGTCTCGACGGGTCCGGATGGCTGGTCGTCCAACGAGACGACCTCGGACGCGTGGGGCATGCCGCCTACAACCTTTGGCGCAAACTGCGGAAGTCGGCCGACCTCGGCGGGGGCGAGGACGGCACCGGTTCCGGGGCGACCGGACGCGCGGCCACGCAACTGAAGGCGCACTCGTTCCTGCTGGGCGAGGAACTGGCCCGCACCGCGAAGTTCTGGACCTCGCAGGTGAACACAGTGCTTCAAGGGTGCGCCCACATCTCCAACCACCTGGACTTCTCCAAGGACTACCACGGAGAAGAGGACCGGAAGATCGGTGCCCAGATTCTGGGTAAGGACGGAACAGAGCTCACGCCGTCACAGATCTCCAGACTGCTGCACTGAGCCATCGCCATACCGAGGGGGGAACGGCGGGGCATGAAGGAGTCCCAGATCACCTACACCGACCTGCTGTCGGTGGACTTATCCAGCTTCGGCACGGCAGCGGCGGACTGGAAGCAGATCCAAAGCGAACTCAAGACGCGGGCTTCCGAGGCCGAGGGCGACATGAACGCCAAGGCCCGGCAAGCGAGATGGGCCGGAGCCAACGCGGACGCGGTACGCCCCTTCGTGCGGAAGATCGCGGAAGAGGTCGAGGACCTGCGGCGCGAGGCCGAAAGCATCTGGAAACTGATGGACGGCGCGCACGAGGACCTGGTCGCCATCCAAGGACGTGGAGGCCGAGAAGGAGAAGGCCCGCAAACTCGACATCCACGTCACGGACAACGGAAACGGCACCGTCTCCTGCGAGTTCCGGTACGGAACGGACGACGCGACGACGGCCAGCGGCTACTACATCGGCGGCACCGGCAAGAAGCGCACCGCCGAGGAGCGGGATGCCAGGGACGCCATCGAGACCCGGTTGAACTTCCTGATCGGCAAAGCCCGCGAGATCGACGCCACCGCCGCGCGGTACATCGGCAAGAGCCACGGCAAGGACAAGCACGACGCCGGCCACGCCACGTACAAGTCCCTGGACGACGCCCAGGCCAAGGAGGCGGCCGGCCTCGCCAAAAAAGAACTGGAACTGGCCGCACACGGCAAGGAACTCAGCACGCCGGACCTGCAGCGTCTCCGCGATCTGACCAAGTACAACGCGAAGGACGCCGAGTTCGCCACCCGCTTCTACCGCGAACTGGGGCCGGAGAAGGCGCTGCGCCTGCACGGTCAATTAGGCATCGACGCCTCCACGGACGGCGGCGACACCCGCCGCGAACTCTCCCGAACCATCCAGAACTCACTGGACCGCGGCCTCGCGCTGGCCACCCATCCCGGTGGCGGCAAGGACGGAAACGTCACCCACCTCGGCAACGCGTGGACGGAGGAGTTGAAGAAGGTCGGCAAGGAGCCGATCTTCCTCCACGATCCGCAGAGCAACGAGCGAGGCAAGAACGCCATGCCCCAGCAGAAAGTCCTCGGCTATCAGGTGCTGGGCAACATGCTGCGGCACGGCAAGTACGACGAGGGCTTTTTGAACGTGGTCGGCGAGGACATGGTCGAGACCGAACGCAAGAACGAGCACGGCTCCGCCGGCTGGCCCAACCCCCACAACGCCCGACGGGACGGAGTCCTGAACCTCGACCCCAAGGGCGGCACAGGCTTCGACCCGATGACCGGCCTGATGAAAGGGCTGAGCCACACCCCGGACGCGGCGACCGAGTTCTTCAACGGCTACACCGGCGGCGACAAGCACGGCCCCGAGGAACTGTCCAACTTCGACTACTTCTTCGGCGACAAGAGCCGGGAAGAGCCGATCGACCCTCGCGACTGGCCGCACGACGGAGACGACGACGAGTCAAAGCTCGGGAAGGACGCCCTGGGCAGCGCAATTGAGGCAGCAACGACGGGACGCCCGCCGGGCGATGAGGGTCCACCGCTGAAGCATAAGCAGGAGCAGGCGGACTTGTTCCGTCGAGTGGTGTCGCGGCTGGGCGGAGCGGAAAACTCTTCATTGGTGGAGCACGGAGGAGAGTTGGAGCCACTCCAGCCGCACATGGGGAATATGGCTGCCGACTACATGCGCGATGTGCAGCGCGGCATCGTCCACGTTCCGGATGGCCTTATTGCCGAGCAGGGGAAGATAGCAGAGGTCGGAAACCTGAAAGGCGACGAACTCGGACGCTTCCTGCGGGCGGCCTCCCAGGATCCGGACGGATACGCCTCCATTACGCACGCCTCTCACGCGGTCTCGGCAGAGATCCTGCGTAACGCGATGCATGATCCGCCTGGAGACAACAGTCTTTCGGACGCAGCGGTCAAGGGCGCGGAGCCGGGCGCGAAGGTTGCGGCTGCGGCAGCCGAAGGGCGAGCCGAGGGTATCGAAAAGGCTCAGGACAGAGTCGGAGCCGTCGAACGGTACAACGAATCGTTGGACAAGAAACAAGAGTTGGTCGGGGCGATTGTGGACATGGGCTTGGGTCGCCTCACCTACGGCGGCGAAGCCGCGGGGCAAGTTGCGGGTGTGGTCCAAGAGGCAGTTTTCGATCAGTACCGAAAAGACCCCGAGGAAGTAGTTCGACAAGTGCAGGAAGGGCGCAGGGATTTCCTTGCTACTGAAAGGATGCGGGAAGCGAAGGCGATGGAGGAGATCGCGAAAATCGCTGGGGAGCGTGCGGGTGTGAAAGGTGAAGCCTTGGACTGGGCAGCTACCGACGTTGCGAATGCGGTGGCCGATGATTTCCCGGAAAAATGAAGGAGGTGGAAGAAGGTTGGAGGGCCCTGATGGGGAAACGGACGCTCGTGCTGTGCGCGGCGTTGGCCGTAGCTGTTCTTACCGCAACTGTATGGTGGTTCCGCCCCAGCAGCGAAGAAGTGCTGGCCGTGCCCGAACGAGTATGTGGCGGCACTTTTTTCGGTAAGAAATTGGAGCCGCTTCTCAGGGGAGGGAAAGGGGAAATGAAAGCGAATGTCGTTCGAAAATTCCCGGGAAGTCGAAAAATGTCTGACGTCCCGGTCTGCGAGCTGAGTACCAAGGGGAGAAGTGTCAGCTTCCGGGTCGACTATTCGGGTTTCCCGAACGACCCCCTCGCCGAGCTGGAAAAAGAAAACGATTTTGTTGCGGAATTTGGTCCTGCTCACGGAACGTACGACGATCTCAACGGGACGGTCCACTTCGGCATCCCATGTCCTACTGCTGAAAGTCCCGACGACACCTTGTTCTTGAATGTAGGTGCGAGCATGGCGCGTGACGCCGATGCGGCCGGCATGGCGAAACTCGCAGAATTGGCCGGTTACGCAGCCCGCACCCTCGCGCAGGACGTTTACAAATGCAAGGGTGCCGATGAACTGCCCGAGGGGCCGGTCAGCATCAGGAGAGGGGAAGGTAGCCGGTGAGCTCATTCATACGTGCGGCGATGGCGACGGCAGTGGTATCAGGCCTGGTGCTGCTCAGTGCCTGCGGGAGCGGTGACGAGTCCGGGAAGGGTGACATCGAGGGGGCGAAGGACAGCGAAGAGTCGGCCTCGGCGTCACCGAGTTCGAGTCCGAGCGGGTCGAAAAATATGGACGCGCCGAACTTAGATCTTCCCAAGGGTGTTCGTGTCGTCTTCGAGGACGAGGCGACGAGTGATCCGAAAAAGGCCAAGGTTCTGCGGGATCACTCGTACGCGGTCAAGGCCATGGCGTTGGCGTACTCGACGGGTAAGCCGGATGTGCCGGTAGTTCACCGTTACTATCAAGACGCCGCGGGGCAGCAAGTCCAGTCGCGTGTCAAGCAATACCGTGCGGACGGAAAAGTGGGAACGGGCACGTACCGCTACTACGACCGCAAGGTCACCCTGGGGAAGAGCTCTGCTTCCGTCACCTTCTGTGAAAGCCAACGCGATGCTTTCGCCAAGACGGTGAAGACGGGAAAGGTGATTCGTACCAAGCCGAGCATCAACGATTTCGTCAGCGGGGAGGCCATCATGGAGAAGCGCGGTGATACATGGGTGGTTATTTCGATGGCAGGGAAAAGTGGTGACGAGAAATGTTCACGGTGAACAGGAGAACCGCCGCGTCGGGTCTGGCTGCCGCGGCGATACTCTTATCGTCGGCGTCCCCCGCATTAGCCGGGAACGGCGGTGGCTGGGGCGGCACCACCGAACCCTCCCCACCTCCGCAAAACAACAAACCCAACGACATCACTTCCCGGGTCGAGTTCTCCCTCCATAATGTGCCGACGTCCGGGGGGACTCCCATGGCGCCTGCCCGGGGAGGGCAGTGGGAGCCGCCGGCGTGCTGGTACGAGCCCCGGTACTCGCCGGAGGAGTTCTCCGCGTACGCCACCACCGTTGATGTACGGCACGGGGAGGGGGCAAGCCGGGAGGGTGGGGTGCGGGCAAAGTACCCCGATATGCATATCGGGGACAAAGGCCAGTGGTACATCATGCGGTACGACACCAGCAGCACTGGCGGCACTCCTCAGAAGTGTCTCGATCAGGACGGCTTCGTCTTCGTCGGGCCCGACGACCCGGCGCCCACCGACGCGCCCGTGCTCGACCCCGAAATCCTCGCCGGGCTCGCTTACAAGAAGACGACGCTGCCCGCGCCGCCGTTGGCCCTCTCGCCGAAGCCGAAGCAGCAGGTGGTGAATCTCGCCACCCATGCCCGCTTCGCCAAGAAGTTGGGCCGGGTATGGGTGACCGCCGCCATCCAGGAGGCGGGGCTGGATCTGGCGGCCACCACGGTGGCCGAACCCGCGACGCTGCGGCTGGTGGCGGGGACGGACGACGCGGATCCGGCGTCGTGCACGTACGACCTGGCCGAGAGCGACGGTGGGGGCTACGCGGTGGACACCGAGGACGCCGACTGCAACATCACGTATCGGCGCGTCACGGCGAAGGGGGCGGCCCACACGCTCAAGGCGTATCTGACCTGGCGTGTCTCCTGGGCCGAGGGCGACAGCCCGGACGGAACGCCGCGCCATGAGATGCCGGACGGGGAGTCGGTCGACGAGGTGGCCGTCACCGTCAAGGAGATCCAGGCCATCAACCGCGACTGACCCGCGGGCCGCAAGGCGGCGCGTCAGCTGTTGTACGTGCTCTGGGCGCGTTCCAGGCCGTCGGCGATCAGCGACTCGCACGCGTCGGCGGTGCGGTCGACGAAGTAGTCGAGTTCTTTTCGTTCCGCGGCGGAGAAGTCCTTGAGGACGTAGTCGGCGACCTGCATCCGGCCGGGGGGCCGGCCGACGCCGAAGCGGACGCGGTAGTAGTCGCGGCCCAAAACCTTGGTGAGGGACTTGAGTCCGTTGTGGCCGTTGTCGCCGCCGCCGAGCTTGAGGCGGAGGGTGCCGTAGTCGAGGTCGAGTTCGTCGTGGACGACGACGAGGCGGTCGGCGCCGATGCCGTAGAAGTCCAGCAGTGCCTTGACGGGGCCGCCGGAGACGTTCATGTACGACATCGGTTTGGCGAGCACCACTCGGGTGCTGGTGGTGCCCGGGATCCCGATGCGGCCCTCGACCACCTGGGCGCGGGCCGCCTTGTGCGACTTGAACTTGCTGCCCATGCGGCCGGCGAGCAGATCGGCGACCATGAAGCCCACGTTGTGGCGGTTGCCGGCGTAGTCGGGGCCCGGGTTGCCGAGTCCGGCGATGAGCCACGGGGTGGTGGCCGACATACGTGGTCCTCCGGTCGTCAGATCGTGCCCGGCTGCGCGCCGGTCCCCTCCTGGTTCCCGTTCCGCGGGCGCCGGGCGGTGCCGGTGTCGGCAGTCCCGTCCGGCGCTCGCGGACCACGGGGTTGCGCCCCGAGCAGAGGCGCGCGGGCCCCTGCTCTGCGCAGCGGCGCGGGGTCCTACTCGGCGCTCTGGGCGGCCGGGGCCTCGCCCTCGGCGGCCTCCGCACCCTCGGCCGCGGGCTCCTCGGCCTGGGCGGCCAGGACCTGGATGACGGTCTCGTCACCCTCGATGGCGAGCGAGGTGTTGGGCGGCAGGGCGATGTCCTTGGCGAGGATCTGGTCGCCGACGTTCAGGCCCTCGACGGAGACGGTCACCGACTCGGGGATGTGGGTGGCCTCGGCCTCGACCGGCAGCGAGTTGTAGACGTGCTCGATCAGGTTCTGGCCCGGGGCCAGTTCGCCCTCGATGTGGATCGGGACCTCGACCTCGACCTTCTCGCCGCGCTTGACGGTCAGCAGGTCGATGTGGACCAGGAAGCCGCGGATGGCCTCGCGCTGGACGGCCTTGGGGATGACGAGTTCCTTCTTGCCCTCGACGTCCAGGTGGATCAGGACGTTCGGGGTCTTGAGCGCCATCATCATGTCGTAGCTGGGCAGAGCCACGTGAACGGGGTCGGCACCGTGGCCGTAGATGACGGCGGGGACCTTCTCCTCGCGGCGGAGACGGCGGGCCGAGCCCTTGCCGAACTCGTTGCGGATGGTCGCGCTGATGTTGACGTCAGCCATGCTGCGCTCCTCGTGAGTGACGGTGGTACGGGTGTCTGCGGTGCCACTCGGTCCCGACGGACCTGCTACGAAGAGCGCGCGTCGATAACGGAGCATCCGGTCCGGACGTCGGATCTCAGACGTCGAAGACCGGCCTCCCTCGCCGAGCGACTCGCAGAGTCTACGCGGCGAGGGAGGCCGGTCGGAAATCGATCATCGGGGGAGCGGGCTCACCCGCGAGCGGGCGCGCGCCTTGCCTCGGGCGGCCCGCCCAGGCGGCCCGCCCGCCTTGCCGGTGTGCGTCCAGCCCTGCCGGTGGCCCGCCCACCGTGGCCCGGGGGGCGTCCCGCCATGCCCGGGGGGCGTCCCGCCATGCCCCGCGGGGCCTAGGCCTGCTCGTCGAAGAGGCTGGTCACCGAGCCGTCCTCGAACACCTCGCGCACCGCGCGGGCGATCGTCGGTGCCATCGACAGCACCGTGATCTTGTCGAGCTCCAGCTCGCCGGGGGTGGGCAGGGTGTTGGTGAAGACGAACTCGCTGACCTTGGAATTCTTCAGCCGGTCGGCGGCCGGGCCGGAGAGCACGCCGTGTGTGGCCGTGACGATGACGTCCTCGGCGCCGTTCGCGAACAGCGCGTCGGCCGCGGCGCAGATGGTGCCGCCGGTGTCGATCATGTCGTCGACCAGGACGCAGACCCGGCCCTTCACATCGCCGACGACCTCGTGCACGGTCACCTGGTTGGCCACGTCCGGGTCACGGCGCTTGTGGACGATGGCCAGCGGGGCGCCGAGCCGGTCGGCCCAGCGGTCGGCAACCCGGACCCGGCCGGCGTCGGGGGAGACGACGGTGAGCTTGTTGCGGTCGGTCTTGGCCGCCACGTAGTCCGCCAGCAGGGGCAGCGCGAACAGGTGGTCGACCGGGCCGTCGAAGAAGCCCTGGATCTGGTCGGTGTGCAGGTCGACGGTGAGGATGCGGTCCGCACCCGCGCACTGGAACATGTCGGCCATCAGCCGCGCCGAGATCGGCTCGCGCCCGCGGTGCTTCTTGTCCTGCCGGGCGTAGCCGTAGAACGGGACGATCACGGTGATGCTCCGTGCCGACGCCCGCTTCAGCGCGTCGATCATGATGAGCTGTTCCATGACCCACTTGTTGATGGGCGCGGTGTGGCTCTGCATCAAGAAGCAGTCGGCGCCGCGCGCCGACTCCTGGAAGCGGACGTAGATCTCACCGTTCGCGAAGTCGAAAGCCTTGGTCGGGACCACGCCGATACCGAGCTGCTTGGCGACCTCTTCGGCGAGTTCGGGGTGGGCGCGGCCGGAGAAGAGCATGAGTTTCTTCTCGCCGGTCGTCTTGATCCCGGTCACTGCTGTTGTCTCCCTGTGTGGTGCGCCGCACGGCGGCTCAGCGGGGGGCGGCGTCGGTTGGCGGGGCCGCATCGGTCAACGGGGGCGGCGTCGGTTTTCGGCCGCATGGCCTGTCAGGCTCCCCATAACCGTACGCCCAGCGTCATACAACCGGATACCCGGTCTTAACCCTCTTCGGCGGGAACCTGCCCGTTCGCGTCCTCGGTGGAACGGGTGGTTTCAGCCGCCTCCGAGGGGCTCTCGGACGGTGCTCGCGAGGCTGCTCGGGCCGCATCCTGCGTGGCGGCCGTCTGCGCCTCGTCGGCTGCCTGGGCTGCCAGCGCGGAGGCGCTGCCCGGTCGTTTCCGGGCCACCCAGCCCTCGATGTTGCGCTGCTGGCCGCGCGCCACGGCCAGCGAGCCGGGCGGCACATCCTTGGTGATCACGGACCCGGCGGCGCTGTAGGCACCGTCCCCGACCGTGACAGGAGCCACATACATGTTGTCCGCACCCATGCGGCAGTGCGATCCGACCGTGGTGGTGTGTTTGCTCTCACCGTCGTAGTTCACGAAGACGCTCGCCGCGCCGATGTTGCTGTGCTCGCCGATCACCGCGTCACCCACATAGGAGAGGTGCGGCACCTTGGTGCCCTCGCCGATCTCGGCGTTCTTCATCTCCACGTAGCTGCCGGCCTTCACCTTGCGGCCCAGCCGGGTGCCCGGACGCAGATAGGTGTACGGCCCGACCGAGGCGCCCTCGCCGATCTCCGCGCCCTGCGCGACGGTGTTGCTGACCGTGGCGCCCGCGCCCACCCGGGTGTCCGCCAGCCGCGTGTTCGGCCCGACCTCGCTGTCCGCACCCAGATGTGTGCTGCCCAGCAGCTGGGTGCCCGGGTGGACCAGGGCGTCCGGCTCGTAGGTCACGCCCACGTCCAGCCATGTGGTGGCAGGGTCGATGACCGTGACGCCCGCCAGCATGGCGTCCTCCACCAGTCGGCCGTTGAGCATCCGGCGGGCCTCGGCCAGCTGTACGCGGTTGTTGATGCCCGCGATCTCGCGGTGATCGCCCGCCACGGCGGCGCCCACCCGGTGACCGGCCTCCCGCAGGATGCCGAGCACGTCTGTGAGGTACTCCTCACCCTGGCTGTTGTCGGTGCGGACCTTGCCGAGCGCCTGCGCCAGCAGTCGGCCGTCGAATGCGAACACCCCCGAGTTGATCTCCCGGATGGCGCGCTGCTCCTCGCTCGCGTCCTTGTGTTCCACGATCGCGGTGACCGCGCCGCCGCCGCTCTCGCGGACGATCCGGCCGTAGCCCGTCGCGTCCGGGACCTCGGCGGTCAGTACGGTGACGGCGTTGCCGTCCGCGGCGTGGGTGTCCGCCAGCTGCTGCAGCGTCCGGCCGGTCAGCAGCGGGGTGTCGCCGCAGGTCACCAGGACCGTCCCGGCGGGGCCGTCCTCGCCCAGCTCCTCCAGTGCCATCCGGACGGCGTGCCCGGTGCCGTTCTGCTCGTGCTGTACGGCGGTACGGATGCCGGGGTCCAGCTGCGACAGATGCGCGGTGACCTTCTCCCGCGCGTGTCCGACGACCACGACCAGCTGCTCCGGATCCAGTGCTCGCGCGGCGCTCACGACATGGCCGACCAGCGAACGGCCGCAGAGCTCGTGCAGGACCTTCGGAGTCGCCGACTTCATGCGGGTGCCCTCACCCGCTGCGAGAACGACGACGGCTGCCGGGCGAGTGACGCTCACGGGTGTGCCCTTCGGCTTCGGGGGTGGGTGCTGTCCGCAGAATACCGGTGGGTCGGCGCATGCCGACGTCGACGGGTGCGCGCGTGGCAGTGGCGGCGGGGAGCGGGGAGAGCGCCCGTGAAGGGGAATGGGCTCCCGGGGAGGGATTCGAACCCCCATCGACGGCACCAAAAACCGCTGACTTGCCCTTAGTCGACCCGGGATTAACTGTATGTCCGATATGCCACTCCGGCTGATCGGGCACCCCATACTATGCCGCACGATCAGGTCCGCACGCGACGGTAATGGCGAGGGGCAGGGGTGTTGTCCCGGCGCACGCCGCCGCGCTGTCTCGCCGAGGGAAACCGTCCGGTCACGGACGAACGAGCGGAATGGGATGTTCCGGGGATCGGCAGGACAAGCTGCCGGGGGGCGGTCGTAGGGTGGTCGGTATGACCGAGACGGGGGAAAACCGTACGCGGGGCGGGCCGTGGTGGTGGGAGAGACCACGGAGTGCGGTGCTCGACATCGCCCTGGGCGCGGCCTCCGCCGCGGAGTGTGCGCTACAGGGTCAGGGCTTCGCCCGGGAAGTGGGGATTCCCAGTGTGCTCGCGGTGGTGCTCGGCGCTGTCGCGGGGGCGATGCTGGTGCTGCGCCGCCGCTGGCCGATAGCCGTCGTCCTGGTCGCCATCGCCGTCATACCGGCCGAGATGGGCACCTTCCTCAGCGTCGTCGGCCTCTACACGCTCGCCGCCACCGAGGTGCCCCGCCGGATCACCGGACTGCTCGCCTCGATGGCCGCCCTCGGCATGCTGGTGATCACCGCCTTCCGGCTCGATCAGAGCATCGGTCAGGACCCCGACTTCAACCCCTCGGCCTGGTTCGTCCCCCTGGTGACCGTCCTCATGTCGATCGGTGTGACGGCCCCACCCGTGCTGCTCGGCCTGTACGTGGGCGCGCGGCGGCGGCTGGTGGAGTCGTTGCGGGAGC
Source organism: Streptomyces sp. B15 (assembly GCF_018070605.1). Lineage (NCBI taxonomy): Bacteria > Bacillati > Actinomycetota > Actinomycetes > Kitasatosporales > Streptomycetaceae > Streptomyces > Streptomyces sp. B15. Next base: position 130,873 of record NZ_JAGPXJ010000002.1, on the reverse strand, counting down.
GCGCCGACGGCCTGGAGCGCGAACTGTCACTGCTGGCCGACCGGGCGGAGGAGCGCGCCGAGTGGGCGCGCAACGAGGAGCGCACCCGCATCGCGCGGGAGATGCACGACGTGGTCGCACACCGGGTGAGCCTGATGGTGGTGCACGCTGCGGCGCTCCAGGCGGTGGCGCTCAAGGACCCGGAGAAGGCGGCCAGGAACGCCGCACTGGTGGGCGACATGGGCCGCCAGGCGCTCAACGAGCTGCGCACGATGCTGGGCGTACTGCGGTCCGGCGAAACGGAGCGGACGGAGCGGACGGAGCGGACGGAGCGGACGGAGCGTTCGGAGGGCGCAGAGAAGCCGAACAAGACGGACAAGGCGGAGCGGTCCCACGCCGCGGAAGGCTCCCGTCCCGGTTCCGCGGCAGGCTTCGCCGCGACCGGTTCCGCCGCGACCGCCGCCGCGACCGGCTCGGCGGCCATGGGGGATTCCGGCGTCGTCGACGGGCAGCCCGGTGGCGGCGCCGCCGAGGCTCCTTCACGGCTGGCCGAGTTCGCCTCGGCGGTCGCCGGGCGGGCGAGCACCGGTGCCGCGGAAGCCCGGAAGGAGGGAGCGCGGACGGGGGCGCACGACGGCGGGCCCCGCGCCGACAAGGGCGCCGTCTCCTCCGATGTGCCGGACGTGCCCTCCCTCGCGCAGCTCGACGTGCTGGTCGGACAGTCACGCGCCGCGGGGATGACGGTGGAGCTCAGCGTCGAGGGCAGCCCCGACGGCACATGCCCCCCGCCGGTGCAGCAGACCGCCTACCGGGTGGTCCAGGAGGCGCTGACCAACGTGCACAAGCATGCGGCGGGGGCCGCCACCCGGGTACGGGTCGCGCACCGCACCGCCGAGGTCGCGCTCCAGGTCGAGAACGATCCGGCCGCCGACGGCGCGGCCGACGCGGGTCTGCCCAGCGGCGGCAACGGCCTGGTGGGGATGCGGGAGCGGGTGACGGCGCTCGGTGGCGGTTTCGTCTCCGGGCCGACGGACGCGGGCGGCTTCCGCGTCTCGGCGATCATCCCGTACGCGCGACCGTGAATCGCCCCGTACGCACGACCGTGATCATCCCGTACGCGCGTCCGTAAGGCCCTCGGGGCCCGTGCTGCTCTCCGGCGGGGGAGCGGGCGGCGGGGTCGCGCTCAGCCGGGCCGGGACCAGCCCCATCAGCAGGGCGGAGAGCGCGGCGTCGAAGCCGGCGCCCAGATACCAGTCGCCGGTCGCGTCGATGCTGTAGACGCGGCGCTCGGCGTCGATGGCCAGCAGCGCCTCGTCCTCGCCCTCGATACCGATCGGGCAGACCTGGGTGCCGAGCGCGCGGCCGAGATCGGAGAAGGTGCGCGCCGAGTGCAGCCCGGGGAGCGGATCGATGTACACGGGCGAGGGGGCCAGATGCCGGCCGGGGCCCGTGGGGGTGATGTGCAGGGTGCCGAACTCGGCCCACACCTCGACGGCCGCGGGAAAGACCGCGTGCCGGTGGCCGCCGGGTGAGAGGTGGCCGCGCAGGGTGTCGGCCCACTGTTCGGCCTGCCGGATGTCCCAGCGGCCGGGCTCCCACCCGGCGGTGCGCAACGGGTCGTCGACGGCGACGGGGAAACGGGTGGTCACTGCGCGCTCTCCTGTGCCGGGTCGACGGCCCGCACCCCGAAGTGGGCCAGCAGCGCCCCGCAGGAGCGGCACGGCGGCGCGTAGCTGCCGTGCAGCGGGTCGCCGTCCTCCCGGATGCGGCGCGCGGTGAGCTTGGCGTGTTTGAGGGCGCGCTTGGCCTCGCTGAGCGTGAGCGGCTTGGTCGCCTTCCCGGTGCGGGAGGCCTTGCCGACGGTCCCCTTGCCGCCCCGCGCGTTCCTGGCGGCCTTGCGCCCGCCGCGCTTCTCCGCACGGGCGGCCTCGGTGGCGGTCAGATAGCGCGACAGCAGTACGGCTTCGGGGCAGCGGCCGGTCTGGCGGGAGCGGCGCTCGGTGGTGAGGGTGTCGAGGAAGTCCTGCACCAGGTGGTGGTGGGTGGGCGGACGTTCGCCCTTGCTGCCCGTGCAGGTGAGGGTCTCGCCACGGATGGACAGGGCGGCGGCGACGGCCGGCAGGATGCCGTCGCGGCGCTGGAGCAGGACCGGTGCGGTGGCGCTGAGGGAGTCGACTGCGGCTATCCAGCCGATACGGGGGTCGCCGCTGCTGTACGAGCTGCTGTACGAGCCGTGCTGCGACTGCGGCGCTTCCGGCTGCCGCGGTGTATGCGCCTGTGGTGCCGTGTGCAATGGAGCTTCCTCCCAGAGTGTCCCCTCTGTGCCGGGGCTCGCCCAAGTATGCAGTGTGGCGCATGAGTCGATCATTCCGCCGGTGATGTCATGGAATTGTGGCGGTGGTGGTGACATCGTGAAGGGCGCCTTGTGACGCCCCCCAGGGCGGCGGATGATGACCAGCCTCCGCGACCGAGAGGGATGGCCATGACCCGCACGACCCGTACGACGCGGCCCGCGCGTCTTCGCGCGCCGCGCCGCACGCTCGCCGCTGCCGTCGTGCTGCCCGCGCTGCTGCTGCCGCTCACGGCCTGCGGTGGGGGAGGCGACGCCGACCAGGGGGGAAGCGACGGCGGCGCGAGCAGTGACAGCAAGAGCGGCAGCAAGGACGGCGGCGCCAAGGGCGGCAACTCCGAGGACGGCAAGGACGGCAAGGACGGCAAGGGTGACGCGGGTGGCGACGGCGGCAGCGGTGGCGCCGACGGCAGCGACAAGGCCGCGAAGCCGCTCGGCGAACAGCAGTTGCGCTCCGCGCTCCTCAAGACCGGGGACCTGTCGGGCTACCGGGTCAACGAGAGCAAGACGGCGCTCAGTGAGGACGACGACGACACTCCGCGGACCGGCCCGGAGTGCCGCCCGCTGATCGATGTCTTCAGCTCCGACTCCAAGCAGAAGCGCTCCGCCTGGGCCGGCATCGGCATCGTCAAGAGAGGTGAGGACGAGCTCAACGCCCGGAGCACCATTCACCAGGTGCTGCTGTCCGCCTATCGGCCGGGCGACGCCGAGGCGTTCATGGGCGACCTCAAGAGCGCCGCGCGGCAGTGCGAGCAGATCGTCGACAAGAAGGCCGGCAGGACCGAGAAGGTGACGGTCGAGGCACGGCCGTCGCCGCGCCGGGGTGACGACTCCGTGCGGTTCCTCATGGAAAATACGGAAAAGAGGAAGACGGGGGTGCTGGTGACGGTTGTCCGTTCCGGTGCTCACACCATGAGCTTCATGTCCACCTCGCTGTCGGGTGAGCGGGTCGCGGAGCCGAAGCCGGTGGTGGACAAGCAGTTGGCGAAGCTGGAGGCCGCCACCGGGCGTTGACCGAGGACCGAACCCCTGGTGGTCGCGGGCCGAGCCGCCGGTGGTCGCGGACCGGGTCCCTGGTGGTCGCGGGGCTGACCACCAGGGGCGGTGTCTGCCTGCTGCGGTACCGCATAGGCTGTTCGGAACCAGCCAGAAGCAGCAGGGAGCCAACGCCATGACGACAGGTCGGCTTGGGGTGGGGGCACCTCCCGGCCCCCAGGGCCGGGGAGAAGCCCCCGCGCCACCGAACCGGGCGTACGCCGGGCAGGTCGTGAACTTCCCGGACCCCGTCAGGGCGGCCCGCTACCCCCAGGGGGTGCGGGTCGACCACAGCGGGTTCCCGGACTTCTCCGCGTACGCCCGTGCGGCAGCAGAGATCGCAGAGCCCCCGGACGGCTTCGGTGGCGACGAACTGCGCCTGACGGACTACGTCTCGGCCAACGCCGCGCTGCACGCCGAAGGGCACGAACTGTGGGCGGATCTGCCGCCCGTCGCCACCCCGCACGGCTGGACGTGGCACCACGTGCCGTTCAGCCGCCGGATGGAACTCGTGCCCGTCGAGGTCAAGGCGCTGCTGCGGCACCACGGTGGTCTGACGACGGCGGGCGTCGACCACGAGAAGACCGGTACGCGCCCCCTCCAGGAGACCAGGCCCGCGCACTTCGCCGTCCCGCACGGCCCCGAGTCCGCGGTGAGCGAGCGGCAGGTGGTGGACGTCGAGGAGCGGCTGGGCTATCGGCTGCCCGGTGCCTACCGGACGTTCCTGAAGGTCGCGGGCGGCTGCGCGCCCCAGGGGGTCGCGCTCGACGCGGAGCTGGGCCTGCTGGTGGACCAGCCGTTCTTCACGGTGCGTGATGACGCGGCCGTCAACGATCTCGTCTACATCAACAAGTGCCTGCGCGACCACCTCACCAAGGACTACCTGGGGGTCGGATGCGTACAGGGTGGGCTGATCGCGGTGAAGGTGAAGGGCGAGGCGCCCGGTTCGGTGTGGTTCTGCGCGTACGACGACGCCCGGGACGCCGACGGTATGCAGGTGCAGGAGCGGGTCGAGCGGCTGCTGCGGCCGTGCGGCGCGGACTTCGACGAGTTCCTGCTGCGGCTGGCCGGCAACCCGCCGGAGCTGGAGACCGTGGCGAACCTGATGGTGGACGGCGGCTTCGCCCGCGCCGTCCCTGTGGAGAGGTGAGAGCGCGATGGTGACCTTGGCGCAGGCCCAGGAGCGCGCCGAGCGCTGGGTCAACGGTGACGTACCCGGCTACCAGCACCGTGAGGTGCTGGTGCGCGAGTTCGACCTGGGCTTCGTCGCCTGGGCCGAGGACCGCGAGGGCGGACCGGTCTCGGACGGCGGCAACGTCCGGCTGGTCATCGCCCGCGACAGCGGCGAGACGACGCTGTGGCCCGCGCTGCCGGTGGGCGAGGTCATCCGCCGCTACGAGGAGGAGTACGGCGAGGAACCGGCCGTGGCACCTCCGCCGCCCCAGCAGCGGCTCGATCTGGAGGCGACCTCGTTCCTGCTGACGCCGCCCGAGTGGCTGCAGCAGGCGGCCGACAAGATGGGCATCCCGGACCGGCGCGCCGACGGCCCGGAAACCTCCGGTGCACCCGGTGCTCCGGGCTCCGCCGTGCCGGACACACCGCCGCCGGCCTCCCCCGCTGCTGCCGCCGCCTCCGCCGGGGACTCGCTGGGCGGGAACCCGTCCGGGGCCAGCCCCTGGGACGGCGCCGACACCGGTGGCGCCGGAAGGGGCGAGGCGCAGGCGCCGCCCGCGACCGTGTTCGCGCCGCCGCTGATGGGCAGCGACGAGGACGACACCCCGCCGCCCCCCGGCTCCGAGGCGCGTACCGAACTGCTGCCCGAGGGCAGTGTGCTGCCCAGGACGACGGTGGCTCCCGCGCTCGACGGTCCGGACACCGACTTCGGTCACCCCACGGCCCAGCATTCCGGCGGGCCCTCCCAGGGCGGCGCGCCCGCAGGTGACCCCGGCACGAGCGACACCGGCACAGGTGACCCCGGCACGGGCGACACGGGCACCGGCGGCGACACGGGCGCCGGCCCCGGGAGCGGCGGCGTGCACCATGCCGCCACCATGCTGGCCGACCCCTCCCAAGGCGGTCTCCAGATGCCCGGCGCCCCCGGGGCGCCCGGAACCCCCGGCTCCGGTGACATCGCGGACGCCGCCACCAGCCGTGCCGCGCGCGACTCCGCCCCGGCCCGGCCGTCCTCCAGGGGCACGGGCCCCTCCGTGCCTCCGCCGCCCGGTGCTCCCGGCACCCCCGGAGCCCCCGGGACCCCCGGAAGCCGCTCCGGCGGTGGCCACGGCACACCACCGCCGCCCTCCGCACCGGGCGCTCCCGGTGTTCCCGGTGCACCCGGTGCGCCAGGTGCTCCCGGTGCGCCGGGTGGCGGCTATGTGCCGACGCAGATGGTCTCGGCCGACGACCTCGCCGAGCAGATCAACCAGAGCGGGCAGCAGCCGAAGGTGGATGCCCCCGGCGACTCCGCCACCCCGCCACCCGGCGGCACGGGCGGTGGCGGCGTGCACCAGGCGGCGACGATGCTCGCCAGTCCCGGACCCGGCGGCCCCACCGTGCCCGCACCCCCTGGTGCTCCCGGTGCACCTGGAGCGCCCGGCACTCCGCCGCCCGGTGCGCCCGGTACTCCGCCTCCCGGCGCCCCGGCTCCCGCCATGGCGCCGGGCCCCGGCGGGCCGCCGCCCGGTGCGCCGCAGCCGCAGCCCGGTCAGCCCACGGTCGGTCCCGGCTACATGGCCGTCCTGCGCTACCGCGCGCCCGACGGCTCCGAGCAGCAGCTCATCCGCCGCTCCGCGCCGGGCACCCCGCACCCGGAGTGGCAGCTGCTGCACGAGCTGCGGGCGATGAACGTGCCCCCGCAGCAGGTCGTCGAGCTCCACACCGAGCTGGAGTCCTGCGACCTGCCCGGCGGTTACTGCGCGCGCATGATCCGTGAGACCTGGCCGCAGGTGCGGGTCAGCCACACCGCCTCGTACGGCACCGACCACGCGTCCCGGCAGCAGGGGATGCGGCATCTGATCGAGCACCAGGGCGAGCTGCACCAGGTCGCCGACGGCCCCGCGCGGCCGGCACCCCAGCGGGTGCCGCTGCCGCCTCCCGGTCAGATCCCGCCCGCGCCGCCCATTCCGCCCGACGCCATCGGGCAGGAGCTCATGCAGGCGTTCGGGCCGCAGGGGGTCTTCCGCTTCGATCAGCGTGCGGTCTCCCGGCAGGGTGTGCCCGACATCGTGGCCCAGACCCTGGTCTGGGCGGGCGTCCCCATCGACATGGGCCCCTTCTTCTGGGGCCAGGCCCAGCCGGGCCGCCCCGTGCCCACCCTGGCCGAGCTCGCCCAGGAGCGCGGTGTGCAGCCCGCTTCCGACGCGGGGTCCTACCTGGTGATGGGGACGGACTTCGGCCGGCAGCTGTGCGTGCAGTACGGGACGGCGAACATCGTCGCCGTGCCGCTGGAGGCGGGGCCCGGTGGCCAACCCGCGTCGCCGCAGTTCGTGAACACCGGACTGCCGGAGTTCGTGCGGTGCATGGCCATGCTGGGGCGGATGTGGCGCCTGAGGTTCGGGTTGACGGCGGAGCAGGCCGGCCGGTGGACGGTCGACTTCCAGGCCCAGCTCGCGGCGCTGGACGCTGCCGCTCTGGCCTCGCCGGAGAACTGGTGGGCGGTCCTGCTGGAGCAGATGTGGGACGGTCTGTTCTGATCTTCCGTCCCCTCGTGCACCCCGGGACCGGGTAGGGGCGGCGTCCGTCGGACGGGTCAGGGTGGCGGGCGGCCGCGCGCCGGGTGCGGGACCCTCGGTCCATGTACGGGGAGAGCAGCACCCTCTACCGCGCGGGCCGGCCGCGCCGCCGCCGATGGCCGCGGGCGGTGGCCCTCGCGCTCCTGGTCCTCGTCCTGGCCTGCGGCGCGGCGGTCGCCGGGACCTATGTGTGGGCGGACGACCGGGTGCGGCACACTCAGGCGCTCGCCGACTATCCGGGCCGCCCGCCCCCGGGCAAGGGCACCAACTGGCTGATCATCGGCACCGACACCCGCGCCGATCTCAGCCGCCGGGAGCGCGAGGAGCTGCACGTCGGCGGGGGCGGCCAGCGCAACACGGACACGGTGATGGTGCTGCACTACGGTGCGGCGGGGCCGTATCTGGTGAGCATTCCGCGCGACTCGTACGTCACCGTCCCCGGCCATGGCCGCGGCAAGATCAACTCGGCGTATGCGCGCGGCGGCCCCGAGCTGCTCACCCGGACCGTCGAACAGGCGACCGGGCTGCGCCTCGACCACTACGCGGAGATCGACTTCCTCGGCTTCACCCAGGTCGTCGACGCCCTGGACGGTGTGCGGATCTGCCTCAAGAAGCCGCTGCGCGACGAGAAGTCGGGGGCGGATCTGCGCGCGGGCTGCCAGACCCTCGACGGCAAGCAGGCGCTGGCATTCGTCCGGGCGCGCTACAGCGACCCGGAGGGGGACCTGGGGCGGGTGAAGCGGCAGCGGCAGTTGCTGAGCGCTCTCATCCGGGAGGGCACGGGTCCGGGCACCGTGGGCAACCCGTTCCGGTTCTATCCGTTCCTCGGCTCCGCCCTGGACGCGGTCACCGTCGACACGGGGAGCTCCGCGCTGTCACTCACACGAATGGGCTGGAAGATCAGACGGCTGACGGAGGGCGACGGGGGTACTGCGACCGTCCCGGTGGCGAACCCCGGGCTCAGCGTGCCGGGTGCCGGAAGTGTGGTCGCTTGGGAGCCATCCGGGTCACGTTCTCTTTTTCATCAGTTGCGACAGGATGTGCCGATTACGGCAACTCCGGTGAAGTAGCGCATCCTGGGGCAGGCCGGTCTCGTTGCGTGAGCGTCGGGGCCGTCGGATCGCAGAGAGTGACGGGACAGCTGAGATAAGGGGCTCGATATGAGTGCGTCGTCGCCGCACGGCTTCGTTGTCGTCCGGGGCCGCGGGTACCGGCCCGAACAGGTCGACGGCCGCGTGACCGAGCTGAACGCGGAACGCGAGGCCGCCTGGCACCGCACCGCGCAGCTCACCCAGCTCGCCCAGGAGCTGGCCGAGGAGGCGGAACGGCTGCGCGGTGTCGCCGCCGCACTGCCACCGCAGACCTACGAAGCGCTGGGCCCGCGCGCCCAAGGGCTCCTCGCCACCGCCGAGTCCGAGGCCACCGACGTACGGGCCGCGGCCGAGTCCGAGGCGCAGCAGCTGACCGAACGCGCCGAGGAAGAGGCCCGCGCCGTGCGCGACGCCGCCCGCGACGCGGCCTCCCGCCGCCGCGCGGACGCCGAGGCCGCCGCGACCAGGACCCTCGACGCCGCCCAGGACCGTGCCGACGAGCTGCGCTCCGAGGCGCGTGTGCAGGCCGAGAAGATCAGCCAGGAGGCCTCCGAAGCGCTGCAGGAGATGTCCCGCAGGTGCGCTGTGCTCCTCAGCGAACAGGAGAAGGAGCAGGCCGCGCAGGCGGACGCCTTCGAGCGGGAGCTGGCCACGAAGGAGGCCGACTTCCAGGCCTACGCCGCCGAGCTGGAGGAGCGCGGCCAGCGCGCCCTCGCCGACGCCAAGCGGGAGCACGCGGAGAGCGAGGAGGCGGCACGGCACCAGCAGGAGGACGCGGAGGCGCGCGGCGCCGAGCTGATCGCTCAGGCCCGGGTACGGGCCGAGGGGATCGAGAGGGAGACCGAACGGGTGCTGCGGGAGCACGCCGAGCGGGCCGAGGAACTGCGGCAGCACATGGCGCACGTCCGCTCCTCGCTCGCGGCCCTCACCGGCCGCACCCCGGAAGACCCCGCCGTCCCCGCTCAGCAGTCCGCCTCAGCCGCGGACTGAGCCGGCTCCGTCCCCACCCGGTCGCAGCTCCCGGTCCGTGACGGGCGGGGGCGGTGTCACCGGTGCGGCGTACCCTGAAAGGGTCCCGGTTCGCTTGCGAACCGGGCTCTTCGTCGTGCGCGCCCAGCACGACGCACCCGCGCCCGCCCGGACGGAAAGCCGAAAGCGAAGCCCTCATGAGCCTGCACGGTCTGCTCGATGCCGTCACCAAGGACCCCGCGCTGGAGGAGGCCGTCCAGGCCGCGGCCGACGGCAACCGGCACCACGTCGACATCGTCGGCCCGGCGGCGGCCCGCCCCTTCGCCGTCGCAGCGCTGGCCCGCTCGGCCTCCCGGCCGGTGCTGGCGGTGACGGCGACCGGCCGGGAGGCGGAGGACCTCGGGGCCGCGCTGCGCTCCCTCCTCCCGGAGGAGGGCATCGTCGAGTACCCCTCGTGGGAGACGCTGCCGCACGAGCGGCTCAGCCCCCGTTCGGACACGGTGGGCCGCCGCCTGGCGGTGCTGCGCAGGCTGGCGCACCCGGACCCGTCGGACCCGGCCACCGGCCCGGTCTCGGTCGTCGTCGCACCGATCCGCTCCGTGCTCCAGCCGCAGGTCAAGGGGCTGGGCGAGCTGGTGCCCGTCTCGCTCAAGCAGGGGCGGAGCGCCGATCTTGAGGAGGTGGTCGACGCGCTGTCGGCCGCCGCCTACGCACGCGTGGAGCTGGTGGAGAAGCGCGGGGACTTCGCGGTCCGCGGCGGCATCCTGGACGTCTTCCCGCCCACCGAGGAGCACCCGGTCCGGGTGGAGTTCTGGGGCGACGAGGTGGAGGAGATCCGCTACTTCAAGGTCGCCGACCAGCGCTCGCTGGAGATCGCGGAGCACGGGCTGTGGGCGCCGCCGTGCCGCGAGCTGCTGCTGACGGACGAAGTCCGGCGGCGCGCCGCGGAGCTGGCGGAGGTCCACCCGGAGCTGCACGAGCTGCTCGGCAAGATCGCCGAGGGGATCGCGGTGGAGGGGATGGAGTCCCTGGCGCCGGTGCTGGTGGACGAGATGGAGCTGCTGCTGGACGTGCTGCCGGCCGGCAGCATGACCGTGGTGTGCGACCCGGAGCGGGTGCGTACGCGCGCGGCCGACCTGGTGGCCACGAGCCAGGAGTTCCTGCAGGCGTCGTGGGCGGCGACGGCCGGCGCGGGGTCCGGCGGCGAGGGGGACGGCGCGAAGGCCCCGATCGACGTGGGCGCCGCCTCGCTGCGCGGGATCGCCGAGGTGCGCGAGCACGCCCGCGAGCTGGGCATGATGTGGTGGACGGTCAGCCAGTTCGCCGCGGACGCCGAGACGGAGGACGACGGGGACACCCTTCAGCTGGGCCTGCGCGCCCCCGAGTCGTACCGCGGTGACACGGCTCGTGCGCTCGCCGACACCAAGGGCTGGCTGGCCGACGGCTGGCGGTGCGTGTACGTCACCGAGGCGCACGGACCCGCGGCGCGTACCGTCGAGGTGCTGGGCGGCGAGGGGGTGCCAGCGCGGCTGGGGGCACCCCCCGGGCGGAGTCTGGGGGAAGGGCCCGAGCTGACGCTGGAGCCGTCACTGGTGCATGTGGCGTGCGGCTCCCTCGACAACGGTTTCGTCGCCCCCGGCCTCAAGCTGGCGGTGCTGACGGAGACGGATCTGTCGGGCCAGAAGGCGGCGGGCAAGGACGGCACCCGGATGCCGGCGCGCCGTCGCAAGCAGATCGACCCGCTGACACTCCAGCCGGGCGACTACATCGTCCACGAGCAGCACGGTGTGGGCCGCTACATCGAGATGGTGCAGCGCACGGTGCAGGGCGCCACCCGCGAGTATCTGCTGGTGGAGTACGCGCCGGCCAAGCGCGGCCAGCCCGGCGACCGGCTGTTCGTGCCCACCGACCAGCTGGAGCAGATCACCAAGTACGTGGGCGGCGAGCAGCCCACCTTGCACCGGCTGGGCGGCGCGGACTGGACGAAGACCAAGGCGCGGGCCAAGAAGGCGGTCAAGGAGATCGCCGCCGACCTGATCAAGCTCTACAGCGCGCGGATGGCCGCGCCGGGGCACCCGTTCGGCGCGGACACCCCCTGGCAGCGGGAGCTGGAGGACGCGTTCCCGTACGCGGAGACGCCGGATCAGCTGACCACCATCGGCGAGGTCAAGGAGGACATGGAGAAGTCCGTCCCGATGGACCGGCTGATCTGCGGGGACGTCGGCTACGGCAAGACGGAGATCGCCGTGCGGGCCGCCTTCAAGGCGGTGCAGGACGGCAAGCAGGTGGCGGTCCTGGTGCCGACGACACTGCTGGTCCAGCAGCACTTCTCCACGTTCACCGAGCGGTACGGCCAGTTCCCGGTCAACGTACGCGCGCTCTCCCGGTTCCAGACCGACACCGAGGCGCGGGCGACGCTGGACGGGCTGCGGGACGGCACCGTCGACGTCGTCATCGGTACCCACCGGCTCTTCTCCTCGGAGACGAAGTTCAAGGAGCTGGGCCTGGTCATCGTCGACGAGGAGCAGCGGTTCGGCGTCGAGCACAAGGAGCAGCTGAAGAAGCTGCGCGCCAATGTGGACGTGCTGACGATGTCCGCGACGCCGATCCCGCGCACCCTGGAGATGGCGGTCACCGGCATCCGCGAGATGTCCACGATCACCACGCCGCCGGAGGAGCGGCACCCGGTGCTCACCTTCGTCGGCCCGTTCGACGAGAAGCAGATCGGCGCCGCCATCCGCCGCGAGCTGCTGCGCGAGGGGCAGGTCTTCTACATCCACAACCGGGTCGAGTCCATCGACCGGGCGGCGGCGCGGCTGCGGCAGATCGTCCCGGAGGCGCGGATCGCCACCGCGCACGGGCAGATGAGCGAGCAGGCGCTGGAGCAGGTGGTGGTCGACTTCTGGGAGAAGAAGTTCGACGTGCTGGTCTCCACGACGATCGTGGAGAACGGCATCGACATCTCCAACTCCAACACCCTCATCGTCGAGCGCGGAGACACTTTCGGGCTGTCCCAGCTGCACCAGCTGCGCGGCCGGGTGGGCCGGGGCCGCGACCGCGGCTACGCCTACTTCCTCTACCCGCCGGAGAAGCCGCTCACGGAGACCGCCCACGAGCGGCTGGCCACCATCGCCCAGCACACCGAGATGGGTGCCGGTATGTATGTGGCGATGAAGGACCTGGAGATCCGCGGCGCCGGCAACCTGCTGGGCGGCGAGCAGTCCGGGCACATCGCCGGGGTCGGCTTCGACCTGTATGTCCGGATGGTCGGTGAGGCGGTCGCCGACTACCGCGCGGCTCTGGAGTCCGGGGAGGCGGGCCAGGTCGAGGAGGCCCCGCTGGAGGTCAAGATCGAGCTGCCGGTCGACGCGCACGTCCCGCACGACTACGCGCCGGGCGAGCGGCTGCGGCTCCAGGCCTACCGGTCGATCGCCGCCGCCAACACGGAGGAGGACATCGCCGCCGTACGGGAGGAGCTGACCGACCGCTACGGGCCGCTGCCCGAACCGGTGGAGAACCTGCTGCTGGTCGCCGGACTGCGGATGCTGGCCCGCTCCGCGGGGGTCACGGACATCACCCTGCAGGGGAACAACGTCCGCTTCAGCCCCGTCGAGTTGCGGGAGTCGCAGGAGCTGCGGCTCAAGCGGCTGTACCCGGGCTCGGTCGTCAAACAGGCCGCCGGCCAGGTGCTGGTGCCCCGCCCCAAGCCCGCCACCCTCGGCGCGAAGCCCGTGACGGGTCGCGAGCTCCTGGCCTGGGTGGGGGAGTTCCTCACCACGATCCCGGGCGCCTGAGCAGCGGGCCGAGCCGGGCGTCCGCCGCGGCGAAGCGAGGCGTCAGCGGACGACGCGCACCGCGGCGGCGGCGCCGCTGTCGAGTTCCTTGTCGAGCTCGTCGGCGGCGTCGCCGAACGCGGTGACGACGACGACCAGCCCCCACACGCCGAGGGCGAAGGCCGCGAGTGACAGCAGGACCCCGGCCAGTGCCGTCTTCCCGTTGGTGGCGCTCCCCTTCTTGGCGCGGGAGCGGCCGACGAGGCCGAGGACGAGTCCGATGAGCCCGAGGGTGCCCGAGAGCCAGAACAGGATCGGGACCAGCCCGGACAGCGCGCCGACGAGGCCGAGGATCAGCGCGGTGAGGCCGAGCCCGTTGCGGGCCGCCACGGCGGGTGCGGGCTGCTGGGCGGGCGAGTGGTGGGCGTGCGACATGGGTGTCCCCCCTGGGAGCGGTGCTGTGTACGGGTGCTGGTGCGGGTGGTGTGTGAGGCGCGTCCGGGGCGCGATCAGAGCTTGAGGCTCCACTGCGCGGGTTCCGTCTCGAAGTCGTTCACGCTGACCTCGATGTCGAGCGTCCCGGCGCCGCGCGGGGCGTCGAAGCCGTAGGTGGCGGTGGCCCGTTTGCCGGGCAGCAGCTTGCCGGTGAAGCCGCTGCCGACGGTCTCGCCGTCGAAGATTCCGGCAGTGGTCTCACCGTCCTCGCCCTGCCGGGCGCCGACGGTGACCAAGACGGTGTCGATCTTGGTGTCGCCGGTGTTCTCCAGCGTCACCCGTAGCTTGTGGGCCTGCTGCCCCGACTTGTGGCCTGCCGCGTACGCGGACGGTGTGAACGGTTCGGGCGCCGAGACGGTGACCTTGAGCCCCTTGTCGGCGTAGAGCGCGGATTCGCCCGCGGCGCGTGGGCCGCTGTCGCCGCCGTTCTTCTGCTGCTTCTTCCGGTCGGCGGACGGGCCCGACTGTTTGCCCTCGCTGCTCGACGAGCCCGCCTTACCGGTCCTGGCCTTCTCGGTGGTGGGCTCCTCCAGGGAGCAGGCGCCGAGCGCGCCGAGGGTGAGCACCGTCGCGGCGGTGACGGCGGTGACGAACAGGGGGTGCTTACGGGGCAGTGCGCGTGCGGGCATGACGCGACCTCCGGTCGAGTGATGAGTGGTGTGAGCGGTTCGGCTCGCCGTGCCGTGAACCGATGGGCTAATAACAACATTGCCTGTGAACCGAGTCAACAAGGAATCGTGAAGCTGTGGAAATTCACGCCGTGAACGGAGAGGGGCAGCAGCGGGATGGGTATGCTCGTGCGCACCGCCACGTTCACGACGGCGGTCTCACGGGCAGCACACAGGGCGGCCCACCGCGGGCGGTCGAACGGGAGGAATCCGGTGTCGGACGGCACGGAAGTGACGGCAGCGGCCATCGCCCGGCTCGCCGGTGTCGGCAGGGCCGCGGTCAGCAACTGGCGACGGCGCCATGCCGACTTCCCGCGTCCCGTCGGCGGCACCGAGACCAGCCCCACCTTCTCCCTCGCCGAGGTCGAAAGCTGGCTGCGCGAGCAGGGCAAGCTCGCCGAGGCGCCGCTGCGCGAACGGGTGCGCCGCCGACTGGAGGGCGCCTCGGAGGGATACGGCCCGGCACTCGTGCGGGCCGGCGAACACCTGGCGGGGCTCAACGAGCTGTCGGCCGCCGACCCCCTCGCCGCGGCCCGGCGCGAACTCGACCGGATGGCCGAGGAGACAGGGCCCGCGGCGGCCTTCGAGCAGCTGCTCGCCGACCACTTCGACGCCAACCCGCGCCAGTACACCCTCACTCCGGCGCCCACCGCCGCGCTGATGGCCCGGCTCGCCGGGCCGGGCGAGTCGGTGCTCGACCCGGCATGCGGCTCCGCCGAACTGCTCCTGGCCGCCTTCGCCCCCACCGGTACACCGGCCGGGGCAGGCGCCTCGGGGGACAGCACTCCTCCCTCCGCGCTCCACGGCCAGGAGGCCGACCCCCTCCTCGCCAGGCTGGCCGCGCTCCGCCTCACCCTGCGGGCCGCCGGCGGCCGGACGGGCCCGGCCGCCGTCGACGTCCGCGCCGAGGACGCGTTGCGTACCGAACCGGCCGCCGACGCACCGCTGGTGACGACCGTGCTGTGCCACCCTCCGTTCAACGAACGCAACTGGGGCCACGACGAACTGGCCTACGACCCGCGCTGGGCCTACGGCCTGCCGGCCCGTACCGAGTCCGAACTGGCCTGGGTGCAGCACGCGGTGGCCCGGCTGCGGCCGGGCGGCACCGCCGTACTGCTGCTGCCGCCGGCTGTCGCCGCCCGCCGGACGGGCCGTCGGGTGCGCGCCGCGCTGCTGCGCAAGGGAGCGCTCCGCGCCGTCCTCGCGCTGCCACCGGGTGCCGCGGCACCGCACAGCCTGCCGCTCCACCTGTGGGTGCTGCGCAAGCCGGACGGCGCCTCGGACGCCGCGTCCCGGCTGCTGCTGATGGACGCGGCGGGTGGCCGCGCGGAGGGCGAGGAGCCACCGTCCTGGAAGCAGACGGCCGAGACCGTGCTGGCCGCCTGGCGGGTGCACGACGCGGGTGAGGCCGTTCCCGAGCAGCCCGGGAGGTGCGCCACGCTGCCGGTGATCGACCTGCTGGACGACGAGGTGGACCTCAGCCCGGCGCGCCATCTGCTGCCGGGCGGCGCCGGAGCGGACGCCGCGGCGCTCGCCGATGTCCGCGTGGAACTGGAGCGCACCCTGCGCCGCACCCTTGAGCTGACCGCCGCCGACGCGGCTGCGCCCCAGGCCGAGCAACCGTCCGGTGCCGGTGGCACGGCGCTCCCCGAAGCCACCGTCGGCGAACTCGCCCGCAGCGGCGCACTGGAGGTGCACACCGCCACCTCCGAGCCGGTCACCACCGCACCGGGCGACGTCGTCATTCCCGTACAGGGCCGGGGCGCGGCCTATGTGGTCGCCGAAGGGGAGGGCGGGGCCCGGTTGGGCAAACCGCTGTGTCTGCTGCGGCCCGACCCGGCGGCGCTGGACGCCTGGTTCGTCGCCGGGTTCCTGCGCTCGACCGCCAACACCCGGCAAGCCAGCAGCTACGCCTCCAGCGCCTCGCGGATCGATGTGCGCAGGCTGCGGCTGCCGCGGTTGCCGCTGGAGCGGCAGCGGGCCTACGGGGAACGCTTCCGCCGCCTCACCGAGTTCGAGACCGCGCTGCGGCGGGTGGGGGAGTTGGGCGAGGAGTTCGTCCAGGGCATGTTCGACGGGCTCGCCGACGGCACGGTGCCACCGCTCTGACGGGCGGACCGGCCGACGTTCCCGGGGCGGGCCGGGGGCAGCAGGGCGCGGGCCTACAGCGGGTCGGCGGTGCGAAGTCGACAACGATTCTGCTTCCCTCCGCCGTCACGTATCCGCAACTCCGTACCGCTGTATACGCTCACCTCCTGCCTTGTCCGTTCCTGTTCCCCAGGAGGAAAGATGTACGGCCCGGCCGCGTCCCCGCCACCGCAGCCGCCGCCCGGTACGGTCACCACCGGTCCGGCCGGCGCCGGGACCCGGCCGGGGACCACCCGCACCCTGTTGGTGCGGATCGCCTTCGCGTCGTTCCCCGTCTGGTCGCTGGGGCTGCTGGCCTGGGTGCCGTCGCTGCGGTTCGCGGTGCTGCGCCGCCGGCCGCGCGACTGGATGGTGTTCGCGGGGGCGTGCGTGCTGACGGCGCTCTACATCGTGCTGCTCTTCGTCGTGCCGGAGTCGAAGCCCGGTGAGGAGGGCGATGCGCAGCTCGGCGCCGGGGTGTACATCGTGCTGCTGATCGGCGGCGCCGTGGTGCACGCCGTACTCGGGGACCGCGCCCCGCGTGCGCCCCGTCAGGCTGCGCGCCCTGCGTACACGTCGGCGCCCGCCCCCGGGCCGTACGCCCCCGCAGCCCGACCCGCGCCCCGCACCGCGCCGCCCGCATCGCCGCCCCCGTACGGCGGCGCCGCTCCCTACGCCCCCACGGTCTCCGCGCACCCGGCTCCGGCCCCGGACCCATCCCCCGCTCCGGGCCCGGGCCCGGCTCCGGCCCCCGCTCCGGTGACGTCGCCGCGGATGCGGCAGGTGGCCTCCGAGCTCGACGAGCTCGGCCAGTTCCTGCGCCAGAAGCAGCCCGGCGGCCGGCAACAGCAGCAGCAATCCGACCGGGAGCCGGAGCACGACCAGCAAGCGCGGCAGCGGCAGCCCGGCCGGTGGGACCGCCCGTGAGGCCCGGGCGGCTGATAGGTGGCCGGTACGAGCTGTCCGAACCGCTCGGCAAGGGCGGTATGGGCCAGGTGTGGGGCGCACTCGACGCGGGGCTCGGCGGCCGTGCCGTCGCCGTGAAGCTGGCGCACTCCGAGCGCATGGCCTCCCTCGTGCAGAGCGCCGACCCCGAGGAACTGCGGCGTCGCTTCGCCCGCGAATGCCGGGTGACCGCACAGCTCGACCACCCGGGGCTGGTGACCGTCTACGACGCGGGCCAGGACGGCGAGGAGCTGTATCTGGTGATGCAGCGCCTCGACGGCAGCGACCTGGCCGACCACCTCGCCGAGCACGACCCCTACCCCTGGCAGTGGGCCGTCGCGGTCGCCGCGCAGCTGTGCTCGGCGCTGGCCGCCGTGCATGCCGTCGGCGTCGTCCACCGGGACCTGAAGCCCGGCAATGTGATGGTCCGCCCGGACGGCCGCGTCGTCATCCTCGATCTGGGCATCGCCTCGGTCGGAGCCCCGGACGTCACCCGGCTGACCCGTACCGGTGCACTGGTCGGCACCCCGGTCTACATGGCGCCCGAGCAGGCCACCGGGGGCTCCGCGGTCGGTCCGGCCGCCGATCTGTACGCGCTGGGCGTGGTGCTGTACGAACTCCTCGCCCGCCGTACCCCGTTCGAGGCCCCCGAGGCCGCCGGGCTGCTCTACAAGAAGCTGCACGAGGAACCGCTCGCGCTGGAGTCGCTGTGCCCGGACGTCCCCGCGCCGCTGCCCGGCCTCGTACGGCGGCTGCTCGACCGCGACCCCGCGCGCCGGCCCGCCGACGCGCACGAGGTGTACGCGGTGCTCGCCCCGCTGCTGCCCCGCCCCGGAGAGCGCGCCCCCGGGCCGCCGCTCGACCCCACCCGCCCGTTCCTGGCCCCCGCCGCGCCATGGCCGCCGCGGCGCGGCGCGGCACCGGCGGCTGAGGGGGAGCTGAACGCCGTACTGGAGGACATCCGCAGACTGCTGGGTGCGGGCCGGTACGCGGAGGTGGCCGCCCTCCTCGGCCGTGCTCTGCCGGTGGCCGTCACCACCTACGGCGAGACCTCGCCCATCGTGCGGACCCTGCGCAAGCAGTACGCCACCGTCCTGGTGGACACCGGCCAGTACGCCCAGGCACTGCCCGAGCTGGCCGCCCTGCTGCGCGACCTGATCCGCGAACGCGGTCTCCACGATCCCTCGGTGGCCCAGCTCCTCCAGGACGAAGCCCTCTGCCGCCACCATCTGGCGCCGCCCTCCTCCCACGTCCCGCCCGGCTCGTTCTGACCGCCAGGGCGGGTCGGAGCACCGCACCCGGTGGCAGACCACCGCACCCGGTCGTCGTTCGGTGGCCGTTCGGTGGCCACCCGGTGGGGGCAGCCACTCAGCGCTCCTCCTCCCACTCCAGCTCGCGCTCCTCCTCCTGCTCGCGCTGGTGGGAGCGTTCGCGGCTGCGGATCTGGCGGATGCGGCGCAGGACCGGGTTGCGCTCGCGCTGCTCGCGGGACTGGCGGTCCAGCTCCTCCCACAGGCGCTGGGAGCGCTTCTCCACGTCCAGCTCGTCGAGGAGGCGGTCGGCCTCGGCGAGCAGCGCGCCATGGAGCTGCCACTGCCGGGGGTGCTCGCGGACCTTGTCGAGGAGCTGGAAGGCGACGGTGTCCCGGCTGGCGCGGCTGGCCTCCAGCTCCCGCACCAGCCGGTCCTCGGCCTGTTCCGCGCTGGCGCTGACCGGTGTGGTGATCAGTACGGCGAAGGCCTCCACCGCGGCGGCCATATGGATGTACAGCTGCCGCATGCTGTCGGCGATCTCCTCGCTGAACAGCGGCTCGTCCAAGCGTTTCTTGGCCAGGTCGGTCACTGTCCGCGCGGTGGTGCGCAGCACGACGGCGCAGATCTCCAGGGCGTCCAGCCCGGTGCGCAGGACGATGCGGGAGAGCAGGCCCTCGCGGACGCGCGGATTGAGCCGCAGGCTGTCCTCGGCGCGCCGCAGTTCGACATCGACCTCCACGATGTCGTGGTCGAGTTTGCGTGCCTGGTGCAGCCGGTCGGCGGCCTGGCTGACCGGGGTGAAGCCGCACACGTCCTCGCCGAGTCCCAGCAGCAGCCGGTTCATCCGGCCCGCCAGATCGATGACCGCGTCACCGGCGGGCTGCACCCACACCGGTGGGACGAACAGCACCTGGAACCCGAGTCCGACCACCGCGCCGATCAGCGTCTCCAGCACCCGGTCCCAGGCCATCTGCGCCACCTGGTTCTGGGTCACACCCAGCACCAGCATGGCGCTGATCGCCGTCTCGGGGACGAACTCGCCGGCCTTCACGAAGCGACCGGTGATGAGCGCGGCGAGGATGACCACGCCCAGGCTCCACCAGGTCAGCCCGACCAGGGCGCTGAAGCCGCTGGCGACCAGCACCCCGGCCACGACCGCGTTGACACGGCGGATACCCGTGCGCAGCGTCGTGTAGAGGGTCACCTGGGTGACCAGCAGCGCGGTCAGCGGCGCGGTCAGCGGTGCTGCCTCACTGCTGAGCTGCAGGGCGACGGCGTAGCTGATCACGGCGGCGATGGTCGACCTGGCCGTCTGGGCGACCACGGGCTCCCGGTGCCGCCGCACCAGGTTCAGCAGTGGGTCGGTGACTTCACGCACCCTGCGTCCCTCCCCGCTTTTCCTGCCGGTGCCACCAGAAGAGCGCCGTAGGGGTGACGGTCGCGGTGCGGTCGGCGGCCGGGACGACTCCATCGGCCCCGGGTCACCCGGTCCTCCTGGTCCCTGCCGGCCCGGCGGACGACACCGGACGGCCCCGCCGCGCCCCGGACCACCGCCGAGGGGTCGGCCGCGTGTACTGATGAACGGGAGAGCTACCCAACTGCTCCCGAATCGTTGGTCGATTTGATGTCGAACCGGTGGTCATGGACCCGTTCGACTCCCTACCATCGATCATCGCCAGGTCGTGCGAGGACGCGCGACCCTCGCCGCCGCCGGGAGGCCCCATGGAAAGCCGTCACCGCAGGTCCGTGCTCACCCTTTCCGCCGTCGCGGCACTGGTTGCCGCGGTACCGCTGCTCACCGCGTGCGGCAACGACGCGCACCCGGGCGCGGCAGCGCTGGTGAAGGGCGACCGGATCAGCATGGCGCAGCTCCAGTCCCGGGTCGGCGCCGTGCGGGATGCGCAGCGGGACGCCCCGCAGGGCGAGCAGATGATCAAGCAGAGCGGCAAGCTGACCCGGGCGACGCTCGACGGGATGATCCGCGAGCGCATCGTCGAACAGGCGGCCGAGGACGCGGGAGTGGGCGTCAGCCGCCGCGAGGTCCAGCGGGTCCGCTCGCAGCTGGAGCAGCAGGCGGGCGGCAGCAAGCGGCTGGAGGCGGCGCTGCTGCGGCAGCAGAGCGTCGCGCCCGACGAGATCGACAACCGCATCCGCATGCAGCTGCTCGTCGAGAAGATCGCCGCGGCCAAGGGCATCGACCCGATGTCGCCGAACGGCAACCAGCAGCTGACCGCGGAGCTGTCCAAGGTCTCCAAGCGCATGAACATCGATGTGAACCCGCGCTACGGCAGCTGGGACGCGGACCGCTCCACCCTCACCGGGGCGAAGACCCCGTGGCTGCGCGATGTGACCGGCGAGGCGGCGGAGCGCGGCCGGCAGATGTAGCCGGCCGGCACACGCCGCCGGGCCGCCGGCCAGCCGGGTGCCCTGGGAGCACTCGTCGTTTCCAGGGCCGTCCGGGTTAGGTTCGTAGGGTGAACGAGATCCCCGAGACCGGCCGTGTCGTCCTGCTCACCACCACCCACCGGGTGGCGCCCGGACTGTTGTCCTGGCCCGCCTGGGAAGCGCTGCGCACCGCCGATCGGGTGGTGTGCGCGGACCCGGCGCATCCGCAGCTGCCCTATGTGCGGGACGCGGGCGTCAAGGCGGAGGCAGGCGTCGAGCTGGACGCGCGGGCGCTGGTGGAGGAGTGCGCTCAAAGCGGCGGCCGGTCGGTCGTCGTGCTCGCCACCGCCGAGGGCGAGCCCGCGCTCACCGACGGTCTCGCCCGGCTGGCGGGCTCGGGACGGGTGGCCATGCCGGACCTGGAACTGCTGCCCGGCTCCTACGACCTGCCCGGCGCCCGGCTGCTGGACGCCGTGCAGGTGATGGACCGGATCCGCCGCGAGTGCCCGTGGAGCGCGCTGCGCACCCACGAGGACCTGCTCAAGTACGGCGTCGAGGAGGTCTACGAACTCATCGACGCCATCGAACGCGGCGACCGCGCCGAACTGCGCGAGGAACTCGGCGATGTACTGCTCCAGGTCGTCTTCCACGCCCGTATCGCCCAGGACGACCCCGCCGAGCCGTTCGGCATCGACGATGTGGCCGGCACCCTGGTGGAGAAGCTGGTGCACCGTCACCCGCACGTCTTCGGTGACGACGTCGCCGAGACCGCGGCCGAGGTCGAGACGCACTGGCAGCGCCGTAAGGCCCTGGAGAAGAGCGACCGGTCCTCGGTGACCGAGGGCATCCCGCTGGGCCAGCCGGCGCTCTCCCTCGCCGCGAAGCTCGCCGGCCGCGCCCGTACGGCCGGTATCCCCGCCCCCTCGCCGGAGTCCCCCGGCGAGGGAGTGGGCTACGCGCTGCTGGCGCTGGCCGCCCAGGCCGAGCGGGAGGGCGTCGACCCGGAAGCGGCGCTGCGCGCCGCCGCCCGCGAGTACCGCGACCTGATCCAGCAGCGGGAGCAGCGAGCGGAACCGCGGACGGAGCCGCGGGACCGCGCCTGAGACCGCCTCAGCCCGCCGCGTCCGCCGCCACCTTGAAGCCGATGCCGTCGAGGATGTCGTGTTCGCTGACCACGACCTCCTCGGCGCCGATCCGCTCCATGATGGTCAGCAGCACCAGGGCGCCCGCGTTGATGACGTCGACGCGGCCCGGGTGCATGACCGGGATGGCGGCGCGCTCGTCGTGTGTCGCGGTCAGCAGCCGGTCGGTGAGCTCGCGGACCCGGGACCGGGAGATGCGGGTGTGGTGGATGCGGGACGAGTCGTAGGCGTCCAGGTCCAGGGCGATGCCGCCCAGGGTGGTGACCGTGCCCGCAAGGCCCACCAGGGTGCGGGCCCGCTCCAGCGGCACGGTGCGGGCCACCTCGTCCAGTGCGGCCGACACGTCGGCGCGGATCGCGTCCACCTGCGCCTCGGTCGGGGTCTCGGTGAGCGCTCCGTCCACGGTCAGATGGCGCTCGGTCAGCCGCACGCAGCCGATGTCGACGCTGCGGGCCGCCTCGACGCCCTCGGTGCCCAGTACGAACTCCGTGGAGCCGCCGCCGATGTCCACCACCAGGTAGGGCGGTGCGAAGGTGCCGGTGGCCAGTTCCTTGGTGGCGCCGGTGAAGGAGAAGTCCGCCTCCTGGTCGCCGGTGATCACCTCGGGCTCCACGCCGAGGATGTCCAGCACGCCGCTGACGAACTCCTCCCGGTTCTCCGCGTCCCGGGACGCGGAGGTGGCGACGAAGCGGGTGCGCTCGGGCGGTACCCCGAAGGAGGCGATGACCTCGGCGTACCGGCGGCACGCCGCGAACGTCCGCTCCAGCGCCTCGGGCGCCAGCCGCCCGGTGCGGTCCACGCCCTGCCCCAGCCGGACGATCTCCATCCGGCGGTCCAGCTCCGTCAGCGCACCCGTTCCCCCCGCGCCGGAGGCGCTGTCGAACACAGCCCGAGCGCCGGGGGCGCTGTCGGACACAGTGAGATCCGCCACCAGCAGGCGGATGGAGTTGGTGCCGCAGTCGATCGCGGCCACCCGGCTCGTCGTCATGCCCGGCCCTCCGCCGTCTTCTGGGGGACCGTCACGCACGGGCCCTTGCGCCACCACTCGGGCAGCATCGCCAGTGCCTCGTCGCCCAGCGGATTGACGCCGGGGCCGGCGACCAGCGAGTGCGCGACCAGCACGTGCAGGCATTTGACGCGGTCGGGCATGCCGCCCGCGCTGGGGAAGCCGACCAGCTCCTCGATGGCGTCACGGCGCGCCAGATAGTCCTCGTGCGCGGCCCGGTAGGCGTCGGCCAGCTCCGGGTCCTCGCCCAGCCGGGCCGTCATCTCCTTCATCACGCCGTTCGCCTCCAGCGTTCCGATGGCGGAGGCGGCGCGGGGGCAGGTGAGGTAGTAGGTGGTGGGGAACGGCGTGCCGTCCTCCAGCCGGGGCGCCGTCTCCACCACGTCGGGCAGCCCGCAGGGGCATCGGTGGGCGATGGCGCGCAGCCCGCGCGGCGGGCGGCCGAGCTGCTCATTGAAGGCCGCGATGTCCGCGTCGGTGGGCGGCGTCGGCTCGGTCCGGGGCGGTGGGGTGTCCATGGGTGAGGTGCTCGTCGCTTCGCTTCGTCTCGTCGGGGGAGGGTGGCCGGGGGCCTATTCGGCCCGGTCCGCGCTGTCCACACCGTCCCACAGGTTCTGGTACCAGGCCCGGTCGGCGGGCCCGTGGGGGCGGGGGCGGCGGACGTCAGCCGTGCCGTCCCGCATGATGTAGCCGGTCTCGCCGGGCCGTACGAAGTGCAGGTGCTTCCGGGCCTGCTGCTCCACATACGCGGGGTCCTGCCAGCGCGCCCGCTGCTCCCGCAGCCGTTCGACCGCGGCCCGCGCGTGCTCGGCCTGCTCGCGCTGGTCGGCGATCTCGGAGCGCTGGGTGACGTACTGCCGCGTCGGGTAGGCGAGCGCCACGACGAGGGAGCACAGCACCAGGGCGAGCAGCGCGGCACGTCCGGTGAGCCGCCCCTTGCGCGGGGTGCGTACCGTTCTGCCCTGCGCCCGGTACACCCGCTCGGCGGCCTGGGCGCTGAGGGCGCGCAGGCGCGTCGCGGTGGAGAAACGGTCCCGGTCCGCTCCCATACCTCTCCCCTGCGGGTGATACCTGCGGTGCCGTACCCCCTCGGTCCCGAGGCGGGTACGGCACCGTCAGCCGGCCGACTGCTCAGCGCTTGTAGCGCGGGAAGGCCGAACGACCGGCGTAGACAGCAGCGTCGTCCAGGATCTCCTCGATACGCAGCAGCTGGTTGTACTTGGCCACGCGCTCGGAACGGGCCGGGGCACCGGACTTGATCTGACCGCAGTTGACCGCGACGGCCAGGTCGGCGATCGTCACGTCCTCGGTCTCGCCCGAGCGGTGCGACATCATGCACTTGAAGCCGTTGCGCTGCGCCAGCTCCACCGCGTCCAGCGTCTCGGTCAGCGAGCCGATCTGGTTGACCTTGACCAGCAGCGCGTTGGCGGCGCCCTCCTCGATACCGCGGGCCAGCCGCTCCGGGTTGGTGACGAACAGGTCGTCGCCCACCAGCTGGACCTTGTCGCCCAGCTTGTCGGTGATGGTCTTCCAGCCCGCCCAGTCGTCCTCGAACAGCGGGTCCTCGATGGAGACCAGCGGGTAGTCGGCGACGAGCTGCTCGTAGTACTCGGTCATCTCGGCGGCCGAGCGCTTCTGGCCCTCGAACGCGTAGGCGCCCTCCTCGTAGAACTCGGAGGCGGCCACGTCCAGCGCCAGCGCGATGTCCTGGCCGGCGTTGTAGCCGGCCTTCTGGATGGCCTCGATGATCAGGTCGAGGGCCTCCCGGTTCGAGCCCAGGTTCGGTGCGAACCCGCCCTCGTCGCCCAGCCCGGTGGCCAGACCGCGCTCCTTGAGCACGCCCTTGAGCGCGTGGTAGACCTCCGCGCCCCAGCGCAGCGCCTCGGAGAACGACTCCGCGCCGATCGGCGCGATCATGAACTCCTGGATGTCGACGTTCGAGTCCGCGTGCGAGCCGCCGTTGAGGATGTTCATCATCGGCACCGGCAGCTGGTGCGCGTTCGGGCCGCCCAGGTAGCGGAACAGCGGCAGGTCGGACGCCTCGGAAGCGGCGTGCGCGACGGCGAGCGAGACGCCGAGGATGGCGTTGGCGCCCAGCGAGGACTTGTCGGCCGTGGCGTCCAGGTCGAACATCGCCTGGTCGATCAGGCGCTGCTCGGTGGCGTCGTAGCCGACCAGCTCCGGGCCGATCTGCTCGATGACGGCGAGGACGGCCTTCTCGACGCCCTTCCCCTTGTAGCGCGCGGTGTCACCGTCGCGCAGTTCGAGCGCCTCGAAGGCGCCGGTCGAGGCGCCGGACGGGACGGCAGCACGGCCGGTGCTGCCGTCGTCGAGGCCGACCTCGACCTCGACGGTGGGGTTGCCTCGCGAGTCGAGGATCTCGCGGGCTACGACGCCGTCGATGGACGGCACGAAGTTTCTCCTTCGTCTGGGACGACTTTCTCAGCCCCGAGCCTAACCGTCCCACCCAGCCCACCCGCGCGGCTGTCCCGTTTCCTCCCCGGGTGTCCCGTCCCGGGGCCCTCGTCCCGCACCGCCGACGGCGCGAGGGCGGAGGTCAGAGCGTGAGGTGCCGGCCCGGGCGGAGGAGGTCCGGGTCGTCGCCGATCACTTCGCGGTTCCGCTCGTAGAGCGCGACCCAGCCGCCCTCGACGTCGTGCTCGGCGGCGACTCCCTCTCCCGGATCGCCGGGCTGGACGGTGATCCGGTGCTTGCCGCCGCCTCCGGCCCGGTCGCGGTCCTCGTCGCGCGAGGCGCGGTCCTCGTCGCGCTCGTCGTCGGCGGGGCGCCCGCGGTGCTTGCCCTTGCCGGACCCGGTGGGCTTCTCGGCCTCCTCCGGCTTCTCGGCCCGCTCGGAGGGGGACTTGAGCCGGTCCGGGCTCGAAGGCCCCAGGTCCGACCAGCCGGACGACCCGGAGTCGGAGGTGTCGTCGTCGGACCCGCCGTCACCCGACGGCGGCTGCGGCGACTTCGAGGCCCCGTCCCCGGGTGTGTCTGAGGGCTGGTCCGACGGCGCCTGGCTCGCGTCGTCGCTCGGCTCGGCGTCCGGCGACGGCTTCGCCTCCGGAGAGCCCTTGCCGGGCTTTTCGGTCTTCTCGCCCTTCCCGGGCTCGTCCGACTCGCCGTCCTGCCGCGACTTGCCGCTTCCGCCGGGCCCGTCGGCCTCGTCGCTCTCCTCGGACGGGGACGGCGAGGGGGTCCGGGACGGCGTCCCGGGAGGAGTCGGCGTCGCCTCCGGCTTCGCGTCCTGCTCGGCGTCGGGGTCCACCCCGGGCAGCTCCAGGTCGTCCCCGCACTGCGGGAACGCCCGGGGGCCCTCGGCCTCCAGGATCTTCTCGCCGACGGCTATCTGCTGGCTGCGGCTGGCCAGATCCGGCCGCTCGGCGTAGATCGTCCCGCCGTAGTACTTCCAGGTGTCCAGGTCCAGCTGGAGTCCGCCGTAGTACCCGTTCGAGTCGTTGGCGCTCCAGGCGCCGCCGCTTTCGCAGTCCGCGACGCGGTCCCAGGTGCCGGCGTCGGCAGCCTGGGCGCCGGTGGCGCCGAGCAGCGGAATCGCGATCCCGGCACCTGTGACCCCGGCGGTGACGAAGAGAGCGGGGGCCTGGCGGGGGCGGCGATGCCGACCGTTCCCGGAGCGCATGGTTGACCTCTCGTGGGAGACAAGCGGGCGGACGACCGAAGTCGGTGACAACGGTCGATGACCGAAGTCGGTGACCGAACGTAGCTGCGAACGCCGACAGTCACAAGCCAATGTCGTCCACATCACGCCACGGTCACATAAGTGATGCGTCGTCACATCGTCCTCACGTACGCCGGTCACGGCCGTCGGCGGCGGTGAACTCCACCGGCAGCCTCCGCAGCCCGCGCATGATCAGTCCGCCGCGCCAGCGCAACTCCTCCGGATCGGCGGACAGCCGCAGATCGGGAAGCCGGTGCAGCAGTGTGGCCAGCGCCGTCTGTCCCTCCAGCCGGGCGAGCGGCGCGCCCAGGCAGTAGTGGATACCGTGTCCGTAGCCGAGGTGCTGGTTCTCCCGCCGGGTCAGGTCCAAGGCGTCGGGGTCCGTGAACTTGGCGGGGTCGCGGTCGGCCGCCGCCAAGACGACCAGCACCGGTTCGCCCTCCCGCACCCGCTGTCCGCCGACGGTCAGCTCGCGGGTGGCGAAGCGCCAGGTCGCCAGCTCGACGGGGCCGTCGTAGCGCAGCAGTTCCTCCACGGCACCGGCGAGCAGCACCTCGTCGCCCTCGGCGACGGCCTGCTGGAGCACGGCCCGCTGCTCGGGGTGGCGCAGCAGCGCGTACATACCGTTCCCGATCAGGTTGACGGTCGTCTCGAACCCGGCGAACAGCAGGATGAACGCCATCGCGGCGGCCTCGTTCTCGGTCAGGTGCTCACCGTGGTCGGAGGCGCGGATGAGGCCCGAGATCAGGTCGCCCGACAACAGCGCGTCCCCGCCCTCGGCGCGGGCCGCCTCGGCACGGCCGTCGGCGCGGGCCAGTTCGGCGCGCTTGCGGTGGATCAACTCGGCGAGATAGCCGCGCATCCGCTTGACCGCGCGGCCGACACCGCCGCGCGGGCTGCCGGGCTGATGGATCATCATGCCCGCCCAGGTGCGGAAGTCCTCCTGGTCCTCGCGCGGTACGCCGAGCATCTCGCAGATGGCGTAGATCGGCAGCGGAAAGGCGTACTCGTGGATCAGGTCGGCCTCGCCGCGCGCCGCGAAGGAGTCGATGAGGCCGTCCGCGAGCTCCCGCACCCGGGGCGCGAAGGCGGCGACCCGGCGCGGGGTGAACGCCTTGGAGACCAGACGGCGCAGCCGGGTGTGGTCGGGCGGGTCGATGTTGAGCAGATGCGTCATCAGGTTCGCGCTGCGCTCGCCCGGGATGCCGACCTTGCCCTTGCCGTGTGCGCTCTGCTCCCCGTGGTGGTGCGGGTTCTTGCTCAGCCGCGGGTCGGCGAGGGCCTGCCGCGCGTCGGCGTACCGGGTGACCAGCCACGCCTCCACCCCGCTGGGCAGCTGCGTCTTGCGTACTGGTGCGTGCTCGCGCAGCCAGGCGTACGCGGGATACGGGTCCGCCGCGAACCGCCAGTCGAACAGCGGCGGCATGGGCGGCGCGGAGGCGGAGCCCGGGGCGGGCGGGGAGGTGGCGGCGGAGTCGGAGTCGTTCGGGTGGTGCACGTCTACGACGGTATGCGTCGGCGACGGCGGGCGCTCAGGACGGTGCGCGCTCCAGCCAGCCTGCCGTGATGAGGTACTGGCCGAGCAGATACCCCGCCATGATCAGCACCTCCTGGGAGGGGAACTCGTGCCCGGCGGCCTGGAGGCCGATCAGCGCGTCGGAGGCGATGAAGGACACCGCACCGGTGGCGACCTTGCCGCCCACCCCGAGCGCCGCGGCACCCATGGCCGCGAGCGCGAGGCTGTAGCCGGCCACCGGCAGCCGCAGCCGGCGCTCCAGCGTGGGTGCGAGCACCGCGTTGACGGCCCCCCACGCGGCGAAGGCCGCGACGGCGCGCTTGGGGCGGGCACGCAGCCCGCGTACGGCGCCGAGCCGCGCGGTCATACCCGCGGTGTAGCTGAGCTGGGTGCCGAGGAAGGCGGCCATGCCGGTCAGCAGCGCGCGGTGGTGGCGGTCCCAGAGCAGGGCGGTGTCGCCGGCGGTGGCGCAGGCGAGCCCGGCGAGCAGCGCGGCGGGAGGGCGGCCGGGCCGCGTGCTGCGGCGGGCGTACGCCGCGAGGGCCGGCATCAGCAGGGGCTTGGCCGCGCGTGCCGGGCCCCGCGGGGACTTCGCTGTGGCGTACAGGTCGGCGGCGGCCAGCGCGGCGAACGCGGCGAGGGTCGTCGCCTCGCCGCCGGGGCTGTCGGCCTTGGGGCCCGCGCTCGTGGCCGCGCTGCCCGGTCCCGTGCCCTTGGAGATCGCCATCCGGGCAGTGTTACCGGCGGGTAGAGTCCCGTCAACCCCGCGTGCGGTTGGCTCCGGTGCCGGGCCGCAGGGGGCCTGCGACTCTCACTTGAGCGGGGTGTCTCTCTGCTGATAGGTGTAGGCGAGGCCTCACAAGGGCTTGAAAAGCGTACCGGCACACCAGTTACGTGAAATGTTTCACATGGGAAAGTGCCCGGTGAGCCCCGGTTTCCGGGTTGGAACGCAGGGTTCCGGATGTGCCCTCGTCGCCTCGGCCCTCCGCCGTCCGGCCGGTCGGACGGCAACGACTCGGCCGTCCTCGTGCGGTCTACTCGCCACACCGCCGATACCTGCAGCTCAAAAGGTGTCCCAACGGCTGACGCCGCCCGCTGGTTCCCCGTCTGCCGCACAGAACGGATGTGGGCTCGATCACGGGGCGGCGCAGTGTAGCAGAGGGTGCGCCCATGCTTGTGAAGGCCCTCACGAAGTGCCCCCCACCGGTGGGTGGATACTCGATTTCATGAGCACCACGGAGCGTCCCCGAATCCTCGTAGTGGGTGGCGGGTACGTCGGTCTGTACGCAGCGCGGCGCATCCTGAAGAAGATGCGCTACGGCGAGGCGACCGTAACGGTCGTCGACCCGCGGTCGTACATGACGTACCAGCCCTTCCTCCCCGAAGCTGCTGCCGGCAGCATCTCCCCCCGCCACGTCGTGGTCCCCCTGCGACGCGTGCTCCCCAAGGCGGAGGTCCTCACCGGCCGCGTCACCTCGATCGACCAGGACCGCAAGGTCGCCAACGTCTCGCCGCTGGTCGGCGACGCGTACGAGCTGCCCTTCGACTACCTGGTCATCGCGATGGGCGCCGTCTCGCGCACCTTCCCCGTGCCCGGTCTCGCCGAGAACGGCATCGGCATGAAGGGCGTGGAAGAGGCGATCGGCCTGCGCAACCACGTCCTCGAGCAGCTCGACAAGGCGGACTCCACACAGGACGAGGAGGCCCGCCGCAAGGCCCTCACCTTCGTCTTCATCGGTGGCGGCTTCGCCGGTGCGGAGACCATCGGCGAGGTCGAGGACATGGCCCGGGACGCCGCCAAGTACTACCCCAACGTCAAGCGTGAGGACATGCGGTTCGTCCTCGTCGACGCGGCCCCCGGGATCCTTCCCGAGGTGGGCCCCAAGCTCGGCGAGTGGGGCCTGGAGCACCTCAAGAAGCGCGGCGTCGAGGTCTATCTGAACACCTCCATGGAGTCCTGCGTGGACGGCCATGTCGTGCTCAAGAACGGGCTGGAGGTCGACTCCAGCACCATCGTGTGGACCGCGGGCGTCAAGCCCAATCCGGTGCTCTCCCGCTTCGGCCTGCCGCTCGGCCCCAAGGGCCATGTGGACGTGGACGCCGCCATGCAGGTCAAGGGCATGGACTACGCCTGGGCCGCCGGTGACAACGCGCAGGTTCCGGACCTGGCCTCCGACAAGGAGGGCGCGTTCTGCCCGCCCAACGCGCAGCACGCGCTGCGCCAGGCCAAGGTGCTCGGGGACAACGTCATCTCCGGCATGCGCGGCTTCCCGCAGGGCAAGTACAAGCACGCCAACAAGGGCGCCGTCGCCGGCCTCGGCCTGCACAAGGGCGTCGCGATGATCGTCTTCGGCAAGACCAGGATCAAGCTGCGCGGTCGCCTCGCCTGGTACTTCCACCGCGCGTACCACGGCATGGCCGTCCCCACCTGGAACCGCAAGATCCGGGTCTTTGCCGACTGGACGCTCGGCATGTTCCTCAAGCGCGAGGTCGTCTCGCTGGGCGCCATGGAGCACCCGCGCGGCGAGTTCTACGAGGCGGCGGCGCCGGTGACGGCGGCCGCGCTCGGCAAGTCGACGGCGTCCGCGCCCGCCGACAACAGCAAGGCGACCGCCGACAGCCGGGCCGACAGCCCGGTGGACGGCAAGGGGGAGAAGGCGACCGCCTCCTCCTGACCCGTCACCCGCCGACCCGCGGCAGCTCGGCGGGGTCGGCAGGGCCTCCGGCTGAGGGCCGGGGAGTGCGCCGTGCACGTCCGAGAGGGGCGTGAGCCATCCGTGGGGCTCACGCCCCTCTCGTCGTTTCCGCCGTACCGGAATCACCGGTCCGTTGGGCACAGTGGGCATACACCCACCCCCGCCCGCGTTACGTGTACGGGGAATCCACCCCTTCCTGACACGGAGGTGTGCTCAATGGCCGGTGCCGCACAACGGATCGTCGCGCTCGCGGAGCAGCTGCTGGGAACCCCCGTCCCGGTCCGGGTGCGGGCCTGGGACCACAGCGAGGCGGGACCGCACTCGGCCCCCGTACTGGTCGTACGCAGCCGACGGGCCCTGCGCCGTGTGCTGTGGCGGCCGGGTGAGCTGGGGCTGGCGCGGGCCTGGGTCGCCGGGGAGCTGGACGTGGAGGGCGATCTCTACCGGGCGCTGGACCTGATGGCCGGACTGATCTGGGAGCGGGACGAGCAGCCCGGCTCCGGCCCCGGGTCCGTAGCCGCCGCCAGGTCCGAAGCCGCGTCCGAGGCCGGTGAGAAGGCCGACAGCGCCCCCTCGTTCGGCCCGGGTTGGGCACGCGGCGCGCTCTCCCTCGCCCGCGATCCGGCGAGCCGCCGGGCCGCAGCCGAGCTGCTGCGGCTGGCCGGCCCCGGACTGCCGCCCCCGCCGCCCGCCGAGGAGGCCAGCCGCCGCACCGGGCTGCGGCACACCCTCGGCCGCGACCGCAAGGTCATCAGCCACCACTACGACGTCGGCAACGACTTCTACGAACTGGTGCTGGGCCCCAGCATGGTCTACTCCTGCGCCTACTGGCGCCCCGACGGCACCCTGGAAGAGGCCCAGCGCGACAAGCTCGACCTGATCTGCCGCAAGCTCGCACTGCGCGAGGGCCAGCGGCTGCTGGACGTCGGCGGCGGCTGGGGCTCCCTCGTCCTGCACGCCGCCCGCAACTACGGCGTACGCGCCGTCGCCGTCACCCTCTCCCGCGAACAGGCCGCCTACGGCCGCAAGCGGATCGCCGAGGAGGGGCTGGCCGACCGCGTGGAGATCCGCGTCCAGGACTACCGCGAGCTCGCGAGGGAAGAGACGGGGCGAAGTGCCTCGCACAGGGGCGATGCGACGGGCGGGCCCTACGACGCCATCTCCTCCGTCGGTATGGCCGAACATGTGGGCGCGGCCCGCTACCGCGAGTACGCCGACGACCTCTACGCCCTCCTGAAGCCGGGCGGGCGGCTGCTCAACCACCAGATCGCGCGTCGGCCGCTGGAGGACGAAGAGGCCTACGAGGTCGACCCGTTCATCGACGCCTATGTCTTCCCCGACGGAGAGCTCGCCCCGATCGGGCGCACCGTGGGGCTGCTGGAGCGGGCGGGCTTCGAGGTGCGGGACGTCGAGTCGCTGCGCGAGCACTACGCGCTGACGCTGCGCGCCTGGGTACGCAATCTGGAGGCGGACTTCGCGCGGGCCGCGCGGCTCACCACGCCGGGCCGCGCGCGGGTCTGGCGCCTCTACATGGCCGCCTCGGCGCTGGCCTTCGAGCGCAACCGGATCGGTGTCAACCAGGTGCTGGCCGTCAAGACCCCCGAGTCCGGCGGCTCGGGGCTTCCGCTGCGCACCCGCCGCTGGACGGCGGACGCGACGGCGGACCCCGCCGCACGGGACTGACGGCGGACGCCTCGGTGCCTCGGCCGGTCCCGCCCCTGGAGCCAGCGCGCCCGCCCACCCACCCCTTCGGGGGCGGATGGGCGGGCGGGGGAGCACACGGAGGGGGCGGGCCCCTGCCGGGTCACTCCGTCTTGATGGCGGCCAGCATGTTGAGTCGGGCCGCACGCCGTGCGGGCCACAGGGCGGCGAGTACGCCCACCAGCGCGGCGAGGGCGAGGAAGATACCCAGCCGCCCCCAGGGCAGGACGAGCGTGTAGGTGTCCAGCGAGCTGCCGATCAGCTCACCGGCGGCCCAGCCGAAGAAGATGCCGAGGCCGATGCCGAGCACCCCGCCGAACAGCGAGATGACCAGCGACTCCAGCCGCACCATCCGCTTGATCCCGCGCCGGTCGAGACCGATGGCGCGCAGCATCCCGATCTCCTGGCCGCGTTCGAAGACCGACATGGCCAGGGTGTTGATCACACCGAGCACGGCGACGATCACGGCCATCGCGAGCAGCCCGTACAGCATGTTCAGCAGGATGTTGATCATCTTCGCGATGTCCTCGGAGATGTCCTTCTTGTCCTGCACGAGGACCGCCGGGTTGTTGCCCAGCTGCTTCTCCAGGGACTTTTTGACCTGCTCGGTCGCGCCGTCCTTGGTCTTGGCGAGGACCTGCATGTCCGCGACCTTCTCCAGGTGCGGGGTGATGGCCTTGTTGTCGACGATGATCCCCTTGATCATCTCGTTGCCCTTGTAGAGCCCCGCGACCGACAGCCGGCCCTTCTCACCGTCGTCGTAGGTCACCTGGAAGCTTGAGCCGGGCTTCCAGCCGTACTGCTTGGCCGTGTCGGTGTCCACGACGACCTGCTTGCCGCCGGCGATGCCGGACCAGCCGCCCTTGGTGAAGTCCAGCGAGGTGAGCTGGGCGATGGTGGAGCCGTTGACGCCGGTCAGGTATTCGGTGTCGCCGTCGATCTCGGCCGACGCGTTGCGCAGCGGCGAGGTGGCGGTGACCTCGTCGGACCCGGCCAGCTTCTTCTCCACCTCGGGCGAGAGGGGGGTGAAGTTGGCCATCGAGACCGTGTAGTCGGCCTTCAGCGACTCGGACGCCATCTTGTCGACGGCCTTCTGCACGCCACTGGCGATGACCGTCAGCCCGGTGATCAGTGTCAGCCCGACCATCAGCGCGGAGGCGGTGGCCGCCGTGCGGCGCGGATTGCGTACCGCGTTCTGCCGGGCGAGCTTGCCGCTGACGTTGAACAGCCGCAGTACCGGCGCGGCCGCCGCGATCAGCGGGCGGGACAGCAGCGGGGTGAGGACGAAGACGCCGACCAGCAGCAGCGCGGCGCCCGCGCCCATGGGCGCCTTGCCGCCGTCGTCCATCCTGGTCGCCATCAGCACCAGCACCGCACCCGCGGCGGACAGCAGCGCGCCGATGGTGTTGCGGACGATCAGCGAACGGGTCGTCGCGGGGGCGTGGACGCTGCCCATCGCCGCGACCGGGGGGATCCTGGCCGCACGCCGCGCGGGCAGCCAGGCCGCCAGCACGGTGATGACGACGCCGACCAGCAGCGAGATGACGACCGTGGACGGTTCGACCACCAGCGGCCCGTCGGGCATGGTGCCCATGGTGCCGACCAGGGCGCGCAGTCCGGCTCCGATGCCGACACCGGCCGCCATCCCGGCCAGCCCCGCGACGGCACCGACGGCCAGCGCCTCGATCAGCACCGATCGGGTGACCTGGCGGCGGCTGGCACCCACCGCGCGCAGCAGCGCCAGCTCCTTGGTGCGCTGGGCGACCAGCATGGTGAAGGTGTTGGCGATGATGAAGATGCCGACGAACAGCGCGATCCCCGCGAAGGCCAGCAGACTGGTCTGCATGCTGGACATGCTGGTCTCGATGGCCTTGGACTCCTCGTCGGCCAGCGTCTTGCCGGTGACGGCCTCGGAGTCGGCGGGCAGGATCTTCTCGGCCCGCGCCTTGAGCGCGGCCTGGGAGACGCCGGGCTCGGCCTTGACCTGGATCTCGGTGTACTCGCCGGGCTTGGCGAACAGCCGCTGGGCCGTGGCGTTGTCGAACAGGACGAGGGTGCCGCCCGCGGCGACATTGCCGTCGTCGGTGGTGAAGATGCCCGTGACCTTCTCCGTACGCACCGGGCCGTTCACCGACATCCGGACGGTGTCACCGACCTGGTAGCCGGTGCGCTCCGCGGTCTTGGCGTCCAGCGCGATCTCGCCGGGCGCACGCGGGGCCGCACCGTCCTTCATCGGGTAGCGCGGGTCGGAGCCCTTGCCGTCCCGCCCGGCGTAGTAGTTGGCGCCCTCGGTGGAGAAGCCGTCGCCGACGAGCTTGCCGTCCTTGTCGGAGAGGGCGGCGAAGCCGGAGACGACGCCGGTGGCGGACTTGGCGCCGGGCAGCTCCTCGGCCCGGTCGAGGGTGCGCTGGCTCAACGGCGAGACGGAGTCCCGGCCCTCGGGCGCGTCGCCGCCGTCCTGGCGTATGGAGATGTCGACGTTCGCGTAGCCCTTTTCGGAGCCCTTGTGGAACGCGTCGGAGATGGTCGAGGTGAAGACCAGGGTGCCGGAGACGAAGGCCACGCCGAGCAGCACGGCGAGCATGGTCATCAGCAGTCTGGCCTTGTGCGCGAAGACGTTGCGCAAGGCGGTTCGGAGCATGAGGAAGTCCTGGAGGGTCCTTCTACGAGAAAGCAGCTGGGCGGGCGTGGAGGAGGCGCGGCGCGGGGAGCGGGTGGCTCAGCTCGTCCGGGCCTTGGCGTCGAAGGACTTCATCCGCTCCAGCACGCTGTCGGCTGTCGGGCCGGTCAGGTCGTCGACGATGCGGCCGTCCGCGAGGAAGACGACCCGGTCCGCGTAGGCGGCGGCCACCGGGTCGTGGGTGACCATGACCACCGTCTGCCCCAGTTCGCGGACGGAGTTGCGCAGGAAGCCGAGGACTTCGGCGCCCGCACGGGAGTCGAGGTTGCCGGTGGGCTCGTCCCCGAAGATGATCTCCGGCCTGGAGGCGAGGGCACGGGCGACGGCGACGCGCTGCTGCTGGCCGCCGGAGAGCTGGTTGGGCCGGTGCTTGAGCCGGTCGGCGAGGCCGACGGTCTGGATGACGCGGTCCAGCCACGCCTTGTCCGGCTTGCGGCCCGCGATGTCCATCGGCAGCGTGATGTTCTCCAACGCGTTGAGCGTGGGCAGCAGGTTGAACGCCTGGAAGATGAAGCCGATGCGGTCGCGCCGCAGCTGGGTCAGCTTCTTGTCCTTGAGCGAGGTCAGTTCGGTGTCGCCGATGCGGGCGCTGCCGCTGGAGATGGAGTCGAGGCCCGCCATGCAGTGCATCAGCGTGGACTTGCCGGAGCCCGAGGGGCCCATGATGGCGGTGAACTCGGCCTGCCGGAACTCCACCGATATCCGGTCCAGGGCCACGACCTGGGTCTCCCCCTGGCCGTAGACCTTGGACAGGTCCGTGGCCCGCGCCGCGGCGACGCCGGTGCTCGAACGGTCTGCGGTGGCTCCGGGGTACGGGCCGCCCGCGGAGTGGTGCTGGCGGGTGCTGGTCGTCACGGCGCGGTGCTCCTGTCGGATGTCGGTCGGGTGCGGATCGGAACTTTCCCTGTGCCTCCATCGTTTCGTCGGATCCGCCTTCCGGGATCAGCCCCGACTCTTGTTTCCGGGACAGTCTTCGGAGGTAGCTGTCGGCCCGACGGTCATCCTTGGGTATGACGGCGGACCCTGAGACGGAGGAGGGGCAGCAGAGGAGCCGTGGCCCGCACACACCGCTGGCATATGACGCTGGTGGACTTGGGACGTGAGCGTGGGTGACTGAACGGCGACTTTCCGTCATTTCTGGCGAGCAGGGCGCACGGGGGAGACCGCTGCGAAGTGGCGCATGTGACACTGATGGCCCGTCAGTTGCCAATAAAATAAGACAACATCGGTCCGTCGATCCGCTGTTCGGGGGATGACCCTGGATAGGCTCGTCCCGTGCCCTGGGAAGGGCCGTCTGCGCCCAAGGGCGTACGACGCGGTCCAGGAGCCGGTGCCCGGATGGTGGAATGCAGACACGACGAGCTTAAACCTCGTTGGCCTTTAAGGGCCGTGCCGGTTCAAGTCCGGCTCCGGGCACTTCCTGCCCCCAGGTTCCCCGAGTCGTATCCGGGGTTCCCTGATCCGGGGGTCGGCCTGTCGGGCCGCCCCGTTCCACTCGCCGCGGGGGCGCGCGGCGTATCGCGCCGCGTGCTGGTGCACCTTCGCGCTGCCCCGGTCAGGTGAGGCGGAGGCGGTGGTGGAAGGTGCGCAGGGTGTCACCGATCAGCTCGGTGGGCGAGAGGTGGAAGTGCCAGAGGGTGCCGGGGCGGAGCAGGCCGGCGCCCTGCCGTTCGACGCCCTTCATGCCCTGGAAGAGGCACATCAGAAGCGGACGGTAGAGGAATTGGACTTCCGGGTCGGCGTCGTCCAGGGCGGCACGGGCGGCCTCGAAGGCGGCGCGGGCCTTGCCGCAGGCGTGGGTGAGGAGGGCTCGGACGGCGGGGGTGTCACGGCCGGCCTCCAGATCGGCGCGGGTGACATCGAAGCGCCGCAGCTCGGTCTCGGGGAGGGGGAGGAAGCCGTCTCGCAGGTCGTCGGCCAGGTCGGCGAGATCGTCCCAGCGCTGCGCGGCGTCGAGGGCCAGTCTCGACGCGGTCTCGTTGCGCGGGTGGCGCGGGACGCGGCAGGCGGCGAGCAGCAGGCGGGCGACCGGCATGTTGCTGCGGTCGACGTTGTCGTGGTGATCCTGCTCGG
The DNA here is from genome assembly GCF_018070605.1 of Streptomyces sp. B15. Classification (NCBI taxonomy): domain Bacteria; kingdom Bacillati; phylum Actinomycetota; class Actinomycetes; order Kitasatosporales; family Streptomycetaceae; genus Streptomyces; species Streptomyces sp. B15. The sequence goes on along the minus strand of NZ_JAGPXJ010000002.1, from coordinate 93,579 downwards.
TCGCGTAACCCGTCAGCCCCAGTCGGCAGGCCTGCCCCGCCAGACAGTCGTGGACGTCGGCAGGATCGAGGGGGCGCACGTGCACCGTGTGCAGAAAGGCCCGCAGGAAAGGCCGTTCGGCGCTTCCGGTGGCCAGCCCCCGCCGGACCTGCTCCGCCCAGGCGTGGAAGGCCGCCGGGTCGCACTTGTGCACCGGCACATCCGCCAGGCAGTCGGCGTGGATGCCCAGGGCTGCCACGGTGAACAGGTGGGGCTGCCAGGCCGGTGGGACCAGGAGGCGAGTGGGGGGATAGGCGCCGGGGTACCGGCGGGCCACCACATGTGCTGCCGCGGTGTAGTCGCCGCGCAGTCGGCCGTGGGGGATTCCGGCCAGGTGCAGTGTGCGCTGCCAGGGCGTGGCCCGGGTCAGTAGCCGACGCAGCAGCGGCGGACCGGGCGCGGTCACGACAGCCGGCTCGCACGTTCGGGCTTCGGCGATTCGGTGGTGAGCTGGTGCAGGGCGAACCGGGCCGTCTCCCTCAGCCCGTCCCGCAGGGTGGTCCCCAGCTGGGCGGCGATGGCCGTGGGCAGTCCGAGCAGGGCCGTCGGGCCGGGCGCGGAGGCGCGGCCGCCGACCGCCACGGCGTCGGCGACGCCGGCCGTGTCGGCTGTCCCGGCCCCGCCGACCTGGTCGTACGCGTCGACCGCGTCCGTCGCCCCCAGATTGCCGAAGCGGCGCCGGCGCTGGTGGAAGAGCTCCATGGCGTGCCGGAAGTGCGAGGCGCGGAAGTCGGGCCACAGCACGTCGAGGAAGACGAGTTCGGCGTAGGCGCAGTGCCACAGCAGGAAGTTCGACAGCCGGTACTCGCCCCCGGTGCGCAGCAGCAGGTCCACATCGGGGAGTTCGGGCAGCTGCATGTGCCGGGCGAGGACCTCGGTGGTGATCTGCTCGGCCGGGACCTCCCGGGCGGCCAGGGAGCGTGCGGCCTCGCACAGGTCCTGGCGGCCTCCGTAGTTGAACGCCAGGCTCAGCTGGAGGGTGGTGTTGTCGCGGGTGAGCTCCTCGGCTTCGCGCAGCCTGTTGACCGCCTCTGCGGGCAGGCGGGGGTCCTCACCGCCCAGCAGCCGCAGCCGTACCCCGCGCTTGTGCATGCGCTGGGCCTCCCGGCCGATCACATGCTGGGCGAGGAAGCGCACCAGGAAGCTGACCTCTTCCTCCGGGCGTGACCAGTTCTCCGTGGAGAAGGTGAACAGTGTCAACCACTCGACCTTCTCCTCCAGCGCGCTGTCCAGGATCGCCTCGAAGGAAGCCCTGGCGGCCATGTGGCCGTGGGTGCGCTCCAGTCCGCGGTGCTGTGCCCAGCGGCCGTTGCCGTCCATGATGCAGGCGATATGCCTGGGAGGAGTCCTGGGTGTCATCCGCCCTCCAATGGGCACGCAGAGCAACTGTCCTTGTTCGGAGGGTAAATGCCCGCTGTGGGCGGTCGTATCCCATCGTCACGGCACTTCCCCGGATCCGGACAGGCCGGCCCGCGGCAGGCCGACTGCCGCGGAACCTCGGCGTGGTGCACGGCCTGCCGCGCAGCCGCCTCGACGGGGCGGTCGACATGACGGACGGTGTGGCGGACTCCTGCGGCGGGCCCGACTCACCTGCGGCGGGACGGAGTTGTACGGGCCGCGGGTCCCTGGCGGAGCGGCGGCCCAGTAGGGTGCGCGGCGTGACCGAGAACCCTTCCCTTCCACGCTCCTTCCGGCTCCTCGTCACGGGGGGAGGTACCGGCGGACACACCTATCCGGCCCTGACCGCGATCAGGACGTTGCAGGCGCGGCTGGCCGCGGACGGCGGAACGCTCGACGTCCTGTGGATCGGCACCCCGCACGGGCTGGAGGCCCGCGTCGCCCCGGCCGAGGGCGTTCCGTTCACGACGGTGGCGACGGGCAAGATCCGCCGGGCCGCGAACCCGCTCAAGATGATCAGCCCGGCGAACGTCAAGGACATGGCGCGGGTGCCGCTCGGCGTCGCCCAGGCGCGCAGGATCGTGTCCGACTTCCGGCCGGACGTGGTCCTGGCGACCGGCGGCTACGTCGCCGTACCGGCCGGGCTCGCCGCCCGTATGTGCAAGCGTCCGCTGGTGCTGCACGAGCAGACCGTGCGGCTCGGGCTGGCGAACCGGAAACTGGCGTCGTCGGCCGCGCGGATCGCGGTCTCCTCGGAGTCGTCCCTGCCGCTGCTCCCGGAGGCGGTGCGGGGCTCGGCGGTCGTCACCGGCAATCCGGTGCGGCCGGAGGTGCTGAGCGGGCACGCGGACAAGGCGGTCGCCGCGCTCGGGCTGCACGGCTTCGATCGGCGGCTCCCGACCCTCTACGTCACCGGCGGGGCGCAAGGCGCGCAGCAGATCAACGACGTGGTCCGGGACGCTCTTCCGTGGCTGCTGGAGCGCGCCAACGTGGTGCACCAGTGCGGCCCCGCGAACGTCGAGGCGCTGCGCGCCGGCGTGGCGGCCCTCCCGCCCGGGTCGGCGGACCGGTACCACCTGGCCGGGTTCGTCGGCCCGGAGCTGCCCGACGTCCTGGCGCTCGCCGATGTGGTGGTGTCCCGCAGTGGCGCCGGTACCCTCGCGGAGCTCACCGCGCTCGGCAAACCGGCCGTCTTCGTGCCGCTGGCCTCTTCGGCGGGGAACGAGCAGGAGCACAACGCACGGCATCTCCAGGACACCGGCGCGGCCGTCGCGCTCACCGGCGATGTCACCGCTGACCGGCTCCGGGACGCTCTCGGGCCGCTGCTCACCGACCCGGCGCGGCGCGCGGGGATGGCGGAGGCGGCCCGGGCACACGGACGGCCGGACGCGGCGGACAGGCTCGTGGACGTACTCCTGTCCGCCGCCTCCGGCTGACCCGTCGGGGCCTCGTACGGCGGGAGGGGCCGGGGTGCCCCGGCCCCGACGACAGGGACGACGTCGGCGAAGGCTTCCCGATCCCTGCCCATGGATCGGGAACCTTCCCGGTCGCCGGGGCCGAGGCCGGGCCTCAACCCCGGTGGCCCCGTCGGCCGTGCGGGGCCCGGCGTGTGCTCAGCGGGTCTCCAGGCGGAGCCGCAGTTGCTTCTCCTGGTCCCCGGCGACCTCCAGCACCTCCACCACACCGAACGCCTCCAGAAGTACGCGGTGCAGCCGTTCGACCGCCTGCGGGGACCCCTGCAGTTCCGCCGTCACCGGCGAGCCGAGCGGGACGGCGTCCGGCCGTCCGCTGTCGCGCGAGACATCGAACCGGCACAGCCACACGTTGGCCTTGCGGCCCTCGGGCTGCAGCTCTGCCCAGTCCGAGGGGAACAGTCCGCCCAGCACCCTGAAGACCGCCTCGGCGTCCTCGCAGGCACAGTCGCTGAGCTCCACGGATACTTCCATCTCCCCTTCCGACATCTCCGCCGTCATGGTGCGGGCCTCCCTTTCTGCGGCTGGTTCTCGCGAATTCGCTCCAGGCCCAATATCTGCCCGCAGGTACCCGTTCGGCGTGATCCCAACCGGCGATTCGCCTGCCCGGTGTGGCGCGTACGCCCACGCGGTGAGGAAGGGCGCAATGGAAGGTCTGTGCTCGCAGTCCCGCATCCACCGCCAGGAGGTACCCATGGCAACCACCCGAACGCTCGCGACCGTCACCGTCAGCCTGCCCGTCGCCGAGCGCATGGCGTCGTACGTCTTCTACCGGGACGGGCTGGGCCTGGAGGCCGTCGGGAAGCTCGCCGAGGACGGGGTCCCCGAGCCGCTGCGGTTCATCGTCAACGACGGGCTGCGGCTCATGCTCATCCCCACCGGCGGTTTCGACTGGATCACCGGTGACCACGCCGTCGCACGTCCGGGGCACAGCGAGTGCGTCCTGGCCGTGCCCGTCGCCGAGGAGCGGGACGTGGACGAGCTGGTCGCCGCCGCCGTGCGCGCCGGCGCCCGGACGGTCAGCGAACCGGCACCTCAGCACTGGGGCTACGCGGGCTCCTTCGCCGACCCTGACGGCCACATCTGGCTGATCCGGGCCGAGACGGCCGGCGACGCCCGCTGAGGCGAGCGGGAACGAGCGGGGCTGGGCGGGCGTTGGGCGGATCCCGTGGAAAAGCGGTTGAACGGGCCGGTGCCGGTTGTCACGGTGACGCGGTGATCGATCCTGGACTCTCCGGACGCACCGTGCTCGTGACCGGCGCCGTGGGCGGGATCGGCGAGGCGACAGCGCTCGCCTTCGCCCGTCTCGGGGCCCGGGTCGCCGCGCACTGGTACCCCGCCGACAGCGGCCCGCGTGACGTCCCGTTCGCGCACAGTACGCCGGGGCGCGCGGAAGCCGAGGCGCTGTTGCGGCGGCTGCGCACCGCGGGCGCCACGGCGGCCGAGCTCTTCCCCGCCGACCTCGCGGACGGCGCGGCGGCCGGCCCGCTGCTCGACGCCGTCGCCGACCGGCTCGGCCCGCTCGACGTGCTCGTGAACAACGCGGCGCACTGCGAAGCCGTCGACGGCGCCGACGAGCTGACCCCTGCTCTGCTGGAGCGCACCTATCGGGTCAACACCTTCGCGCCCGCCCTGCTGACCGCCGACCTCGCCCGGCGGGGCCGGGAGGCGGCCGTGGTCAACGTCTCGACGGACGCGGCCCGTGCCTTCCCCGGGCAGACCGCTTACGGCACCTCCAAGGCAGCCCTTGAGGCCGTCACCCGCTCGACGGCGCTCGACCTGGGCCCGCGCGGCATCCGCGTCAACGCCGTCGCGCCCGGGCCGGTGCAGACCGGCTGGATGCCGGGCGAACTCGTCGAGCGGATCGTCCCGCAGATCCCGCTGCGCCGGGTCGGGCTGCCGGAAGACATCGCGGACGCCGTTGTCTTCCTCGCTTCCCGACAGGCCCGCTGGATCACGGGTCAGGTCCTCCAGGTCGCCGGCGGCCATGCGCTCTGAGGCAGCCGCCGGGGCCCGCTGTCCACGTGCCGGAATTCACTGGGGCGGCCGAGCCGGGCGCTTCTAGGCTGCGGGGATGACTCCCAGCACGCTCGCGGGTCCCGCTCCCGCCACCGCCCCCGCGCCCCCGCTCGCCGCCCGTGCGGCCTCCGTCGGCTCCTCCCCCGTACGGGAGATCCTGGCGTTGACCGAACGGCCCGAGGTGATCTCCTTCGCCGGGGGTCTCCCGGCGCCCGAGCTCTTCGCCGCCGAGCCCATCCGCGCCGCCTACGACCGGGTGCTCAGCCAGGAGCCGCGGCGGGTGCTGCAGTACTCCACCACCGAGGGCGACCCGGCGCTGCGGGGGGCCGTGGCGGGGCGGCTGGCGGAGCGGGGGCTGCCCACCGGGCCGGAGGAGCTGCTGGTGACGACCGGATCCCAGCAGGCCCTCACCCTGCTGGCGACCGCGCTGCTGGAGCCGGGCGACACCGTGCTGGTGGAGGACCCGACGTATCTGGCCGCGCTGCAGTGCTTCGGTTTCGCGGGGGCGCGTGTGGTGCCCGTCCGCTCCGACGACGAGGGCGTGGACCCGGTGGCGCTGGCCCGGGCGGTGGAGCGTGAGCGGCCCAAGTTGCTCTATCTGATACCCACCTTCCAGAACCCGACCGGACGCACCCTCCCGCTCGCCCGCCGTCAGGCGGTCGCCGAGGTCGCCGCGCGGTACGGGACATGGATCGTGGAGGACGACCCGTACGGCGAACTGCGGTTCGAGGGCGAGCACGTGCCGTGGGTCGCCTCGCTGCCGCGGGCCGCCGACCGCACGGTGCTGCTGGGCAGCTTCTCGAAGGTGATGGCTCCCGGGCTGCGGCTCGGCTGGCTGCGCGCACCCGCCGCACTGCGCCGCGCCTGCGTCATCGCCAAGCAGTCGCTGGATCTGCACTGTTCCACGGTCGACCAGGCGGCAGCCGCCCGCTATCTGGCGGACAACGACCTGGACGCGCACCTGGCGCGGGTCCGCGACGCCTACCGCGAGCGCCGCGACGCGCTGCTCGACGGACTGCGCGGGGCCCTGCCGCAGGGCAGTACGTGGAACCACCCGCAGGGCGGCATGTTCGTCTGGGCGCGGCTGCCGGAGGGCTACGACGCGACCGAGCTGCTGCGCGAGGCGGTCGCCGCCGATGTCGCCTACGTTCCCGGTGCGCCCTTCTTCGCGGGGCCGCCCGACCCGTCGTCGTTGCGGCTGTCGTTCACCACGCACACGCCGGAGGAGATCCGGGAGGGGCTGCGGCGGCTCGGCGGCGTGCTGCGGTCCGCGGCGCTGTAGTGGCCGGGGCCGTGCGGGGACCGGCCGCGGGGGAGGGCGAGGGCCAGTAGCGCGATGGCGCCCAGCACGGCCGTCATGGTGCCGAACACCCGGCCGTACGCCGTCCCGTCCGGTCCGGCGACCGCGGAGAGCGCGGCCAGCCCGAGGGCGCCGCCGAACTGCTTCGAGGTGTTCATCAGCCCCGAGGCGGCACCGGCGTCCTCGGCCGGCACCCCCGCGGTGACCAGCGCCGTGGTGGGGGTGACGAACACGGCGCTGCCGAGCGAGAACACCACGGCGGGCCCCAGCACCCCCGCCAGGTAGCCGCTGTCCGTCGACACCGTGCTCTGCCACGCGAATCCGGCTGCGCACACCACGGCGCCGCACAGGATGAGCGTCCGGTGCGCGAAGCGGCGCATCAGCCGTGGTGTCACCCACACGGCGACCGCTGCGCCGGTCAGCGTGTGCGGCAGGAAACCCAGCCCGGTGCGGAGCGCCGAATAGCCCAGCACGTCCTGCATGTAGAACGTGAGGAAGTACCAGACGGGGATCTGCAGGCAGGCGCCCGCCAGCAGCACCACGGTGTTGCCCACCGCGACCGTGCGCTGCCGGGGCAGCCGCGGCGGGATCAGCGGCTCGGTGGCCCACCACCGCTCCACGGCGACGAAGACGACCAGTGCGACCGCACCGCCCACCAGGGCCCACACGGTCGCCGGGTCGGCCCAGGAGGTGTCAGGGGCGCGGCTGACGGCGAAGGTGAGCGCGGCCGTGCCGCAGGTGACGGCGAGCGCTCCGGGCACATCAAGTCTGCGGCGCCCCGCTGTCGGCCGTGCGTCGCCCCGGGGCAGATGGCACAGCGCGGGCCACAACGCGGCGCACCCCACCGGGACGTTGACGAGCAGTACGGCGCGCCAGGAGAGGGCGTCGGTGAGGACTCCGCCGAGGAGGTTTCCGGCGGCCCCGCCCACGGAGGAGACGGCTGTCCAGACCGCCAGCGCCCTGCTGCGGCGCGGCCCTTCGGGGAACGCCGTGGTCAGGACGGTCAGCGTGGCGGGTGCCAGTACGGCGGCTCCCACGCCCTGCGCCGCCCGGGCGGCGACGAGGAGGCCCGGTGCGGTGGCGAGGCCGCCCGCCAGGCTGGCCGCCGTGAACAGGGCGAGGCCGGCGGTGAACACCCTGCGGTGGCCGAACAGGTCGGCCAGTCTGCCGCCGGGCAGCAGCAGCCCGGCGAACGCCAGCGCATAGGCGGTGGCGACCCAGGAGAGCCCGCCGCCACCGGGCGCGAACCCGAGCGCGTCCCGGATGGCGGGCAGCGCGACGTTCACCACGGACACGTCCAGCACCACCATGAACTGCGCCGCACAGGCGAGCACCAGTAGGGGTGTCGCCCTGGTCGTCATGGGACTCCTCGAGGTGGGGGCGAGCATTCCGATGTGATCGCACTGTAAAGCCCGCCAGGAGATCTTTTCAATGTGGCAGCATTGGAAAGCCAACTGTCCGGCCACAGTGTCCGGCCGGCGTCCGGCCCCCAGGGTCCGGCCACGACGAGAGGAACCGGCGGAGATGTCCCCGCGCTCCAGCGCCCGCGTCCGCACCCGCGGCCCAGGGCTGCACCACGACCGGCGGCGCACCCAGATCGCCGACGCGGTGCTCGACGTCGTCGCCGAGCGCGGGCTGCCCGCCGTCTCACTGACAGAGGTGGCCGCACAGGCAGACGTCTCGCCGGGCAGGGTCCAGCACTACTTCCCGACCAAACGGAAGCTGATCGAGGCGGCCTTCGACCGGGGCAACGAGTTGAGCGAGGCACGTATCCGCTCCCGGCTGGGCGCCGACCCCGCTGACGCGGCACCCGATGAGGTCCTCGCGGTCGTTCTGGACGAACTCATCCCGTACGACGCCGCGTCGCGCGCTCATCTGAGGGTGCGCCACGACTTCAACGCCCGCGCCCTCGCCGACCCGGCCATCGCCGAGCGCGTGCGGGCGCTCCACACCGGCCTGCACCGGCGCCTGGCGGCATGTCTGGAGCAGTGCCTCGCCCCGGACCGGCGGCCGGAGGGCGGCGCCGAAGGAGCGGTCGTCGCGCTGGTGGCCCAGGCCGAGGGCCTCGCCTACCACGTCCTGCTGGGAACGGTGCGTCCGGACGCCGCGCGGACAACCGTGAGCAACGCCTTGCGGGCGGCCCTCGCCTGAGGCGGCGGGTCTTGCTTCCAGGGCCGGTCGCCTCTTGAATGGTGCTGTGTCGCGTGGCGCTGTCGCTGGTACGGCAGCGTCATGGAGGCACCATGACGTGAGGAGTGCATCGTGGGTACACACACCGCCGGGCTCGTCTGACACGTGACCTGTGACGGCCTGCGCACAGCGCAGCCGTCGGTCCGCGCCGCCGCCTGACAGAGCGGGCGCGCCTTCTTCTCTCTCCTTTCCTTCCTTGTCCCTGTACCGGGCCTTGTCCCTGTACCGGGCTCTCCTCACCCCTGGGCTCACCCGTGCGCGCGCTCGCGCGCCCCCTGTGCGGTCAGGAGCGCCCCTTCTCCATGGAGCTGATTTCTTGACCTCTTCACCCGTCCGGTCCACCCCGCCCCGCGTCACGGACTTCAACCGCGCCGTCGTCGAGGAGTTCCGTGCCAACTCCGGCCGGGTCGGTGGACCCTTCGCCGGGGGCGACCTGCTGTTGCTGACGACCCGTGGTGCGCGCAGCGGCCGGGAGCAGACCTCCCCGCTCGGATTCGTCCGGGACGAGGACGGCCGTCTCGTGGTCGTCGCCTCGGCGGGCGGCGCGCCGCACAATCCTGCCTGGTACCACAACCTGCTCGCGCATCCGATGGTCCGGGTGGAGGTGGGGGAGGACGCGTTCGGCGCCGTGGCCGTGCCCGCCGAGGGGGCCGAGCGCGAGCGGCTGTTCGCGCATGTGGTCCGGCAGCAGCCCGGATACGCCGACTACCAGGCGCGGACCGATCGGCCGCTGCCCGTCGTACGGCTCGAACGCCCGTACCCGGAGACTCCGTTCACCGGCCTGGTCGACAAGCTGCTGGAAGTGCACACCTGGCTGCGTGAGCAGATGCGCCATGTGGCGGCCGAGGCGGAGGCGCACTTCGCGGCGCGGAGCCGGGCCCAGGGCGCCCCGCCGCCCTCGCTCGGGCTCCAGATCCGCCAGCACTGCCTCGCCTTCTGCGAGTCCCTGCACATCCACCACACCTCGGAGGACCAGGCGGCCTTCCCCGCGCTGGCCAGGAGCCATCCGGACCTCGCCCCGGCTCTGGAGCGGCTGCGTGCCGAGCACGGCACGGTGGACCGGATCCGGCGGGAGCTGGAGTGGCTGCTGGCCGATCTGACGACGGCCGACCCCGACCGCTTCCGCGCCGAACTCGCCCGGATGACGGCAGAGCTCGAAGCGCACCTCGACTACGAGGAGGAGGTGCTGATCCCGCCGCTGTCCGCCATGCCGCTGTCCTGACCCGCGGGGCGCAGCAGTGCGCCGACGCGGCCGAGCGCGCGGGCGAGGATGTCGAGTTCGTCGCGCTCCAGCACGTCTATCAGGGCGGCGCGGACAGCCGCCACATGGCCGGGGGCCGCGGCACGCAGCGTGTCGCGGCCCTCCGGGGTGAGTACCGCCAGGACACCTCGTACATCGGTGGGGCAGGAGCGGCGCTCGACCAGGCCGTGCTTCTCCAGCTGGCCCACCTGGTAGGTGAGGCCGCTCTTGGAGGTGAACAGGCCGTGTGCCAGGTCGGTCATCCGGACCTCGCCGCCGGGTGCCGCCGAGAGGCGGACGAGGATCTCGTACTGCGCGTGGGAGAGCCCCGCGTCCTCCTTCAGCTGCTGCTCAAGATGGCGGGAGACGCGGCTGGTGGCCTCCAGGAAGCCCTTCCAGGCCGCCATTTCCCGCTCATCGAGCCACCTGGTTTCAGCCATGGCGTCCATCCTACTCGGTTGTTCAAATTCAAACATCCTTGTTACGGTCGAGCCCGTCCCGGTTCTTCAAATCTGAACTACCTGTCGGCCCGTCCGCCGTTCAGCCGTAGGAGGCTCCGCTCATGTCGTCCCCCCACGCTCCTGAGACCCCTGACAGCGCGCGATATCTCCAGCCCTCCCGCGTCCCCGGAGGATCCGACACCGCTCCCACCGAGCAGTCGGGCCACGACGCCGGGCTGCTCGTCCTGCGTCTCGCGGTCGGGCTCACCATCGCGGCACACGGTTCGCAGAAACTGTTCGGCTGGTTCAGCGGCGGTGGGATCGACGGCACCGCGCAGTTCTTCGAGTCCTCCGGTTACCCCTCGGCGAAGACGATGGCCGTCGTCGCCGGACTCACCGAGACCCTCGGCGGACTCGGACTCGTCCTGGGCCTGCTCACTCCGCTCGCCGGTGCCGCGGTGTTCGGCACCATGCTCAACGCCCTCGCGGTGAAGTGGGGCGGAGGCTTCTTCGCGCCCCAGGGGGTCGAGTACGAACTGCTGCTCGCCGCGGGGGCCGCGGCGCTCACCCTCACCGGCCCCGGCCGGCTGGCGGCCGACCGGGTGCTTCCGCTGCCGCGCCCGCACCGGCTCACCCACGGCGTGGGGGCGCTCGTCCTCGGGGCCGTGCTCGCGGGCGTCGTTGTGCTCACGCGCTCCTGAGCGCCTCTCGAACCCTGGCGCGCACGACGCCACAGGTGTGAGATGGGCCGCACCCGGGTGAGGCCGGTGAACTGTGAGGGAAGTGGAACAATCGACAGCTTTCCTTCGTTCTTGACTCTGCACTAGCGTGCTGTTTTTGCTAACGCATTACGCTGGACCGCAAGGCCGCGCAGTGTGGCCATGGAGGAGTGAGATGAGGAGCAGCAACCCGGTCTTCTCGCGACGGGGGTTCAGCCGTTCAGACGGCTATGCCGGTTTCGACGCCCAGCAGCAGCAGCCGCCGCAGGCCGGGAACCCCTACGCGACGAACCCCTACGCCGCGAACCCGTACGGCCAGCAGACCAACCCGTACGCAGCCCAGCAGACCCAGGCCCCTGGTCAGCCCTACGCCCCGCCGGCCGCACCGCCGTCCGCCGGGCGGATGACGCTCGACGACGTCGTCGCCCGAACGGGTATGACCCTCGGGCTCGTCATCGTCACTGCCGCCCTCGCCTGGATCACCGGACTGTCGCTGCCGCTCGCGTTCGGCGCCGGCCTCGTGGCGATGGTGCTGTCGCTCGTGCAGGCGTTCAAGCGCAAGCCGTCGCCCGCGCTCATCCTGGCGTACGCCGCCTTCGAGGGCCTCTTCCTCGGCGCGCTGAGCAACTTCGTCAACCAGTTCGTGAACGGCGCCGCCATGCAGGCGGTGCTCGGCACGCTGGCGGTCTTCACCGCCGTCCTGGTGCTCTACAAGACCCGCATCATCCGCGTCACCCAGCGGTTCTACCGCTTCACGATCGCCGCAGCCATCGGCTTCGTGCTGCTCATGGCCGTCAACATGCTCTTCGCCGTCTTCGGCGGCGGTGACGGCCTCGGCTTCCGCAGCGGTGGCCTGGGTATCCTCTTCGGTGTCGTCGGCATCGTGCTCGGCGCGCTGTTCCTCGCGCTGGACTTCAAGCAGGTCGAGGACGGCATCGCCTACGGCGCCCCCAAGGAGGAGTCGTGGCTGGCCGCCTTCGGGCTGACGCTCACCCTGGTGTGGATCTACCTGGAGTTCCTGCGGCTGATCGCCATTCTGCAGGGCGACAACTGATCGCCGGCCGGCAGTGGCACACACTGCCGGCGGCCGGCGGCTGAAACGCTGCGAGGGCCCGGGAGGTGGCTGCCACCTCCCGGGCCCTCGGCGTGCTCGCGTCCTTCGCGGCCTAGGGTCTTCGGCGGGGTCTTCGGACGGTCCATCCGGACCGGGACAGGAAACGCGGCCTAGCGGTGGCGCGCTGCGCGCCGCAGGTCGTGTTCGTGGATGATCGCTTTGGCGTGCCCGTAGGCGAGGTTGTGTTCACCGCGGAGCCAGCTCACCTTCTCCTCGAAGCGGAGCAGGGAAGGGCCCTCATCGACCGCGCGGAGCCATTCGGAGACTTCGCGACCAGTGCAGTGAGGAATGCGGGACAGCATGTTCCGGTGGGTCTCTTCGGAGAAGACTTGGGACATCGGCGCCTCCGGACGCTTCTGCAATGAGTCCTTGACGACACGTTGCCTGAGCGTTCGTGCGTTGGCAACAGTGCGGGGGCGCTGCACCGGCGCACGGACGCATAAGCTGGGGGCGTGCCCCCTGTCGACACCCGCCCCCTGAACGACGCCGTGGAACGGCTCGCCGACCGGCTGCGTGCCCTCCCGCAGAGCACCCTGCGGCGCGGCGCCGCCGCGGAAGGGCTCGCGCTCGCGAGGGAGTTGGCGCTGCTGGCCCAGCGGGTCGAGTTCCCCGAGGGCGGTATGTCCCGGGTGCTGCCCGACGCGGGCCTCTTCGCAGTCGGCGACCAACTCGCCGTAGCGGGTCACGATGTGGTCGCGGCGCTGGAGACGGCCCCCGGCGCCCTCGCCGAGTCCGCCCTGCGGGAAGCCCTCCAGCTGCTGGAGAGCTCTGCGCTGTCCTCGCGGGGCGCCGCCCCGCGAGGGGCTACAGGGGCGTGATGACGCGGTCGGCCAGCAGGTAGGCGGTCCGGCCGTCGGGGAAGCCGAAGGTGAGGGTGTAGGAGCCGGCGATGGAGGAGCCGCCCATCAGCACCGGGGGCTCACCCCGGCGCACACCGTCGGCCAGCGCCTCGCTCGTGGCGCGGTGGCCCGGCGACAGGCACACCGTCGTACCGTCCTCGAAGACGTAGACGTCCAGCGTGCCCAGCGGCCCGGGGCGCACATCCGCCAGCGGCGTCTGCGCCTCGGCGAGTTCGCCCAGCCGCTCGACGGTGCGCTCGTGGTAGGTGACGGTCGGGGTCGCGGGTGAGGGCGCGGCGCCGGGGGCGACCGGCTCGCCGTTGAGGTTGTAGTCCGGCTGGGAGGGGTGGCGGCGACGGGCCGCGGCCAGCCCGGGGGACTCCGTCCCCGGGGTGTCGTCCTCGTCCGCCGAGCGGCCCGCCTCCACCGCGTCCAGGGCCGCGCGGGAGTCCTCGTCCCCGCCCGGGGCGCCGTCCGTGCGCGTGTAGGGGGCCACGTCCACCTCGATCTCGATGTCCATGTCCCCGTCCTCCGGGCCCGGCTGGCGGGGGATGAACGCGGCGCCGGCGTCGGTGTCCAGCAGCCCGTCGAGTTCGTCGGTGAGCTCGTCACCGAGGTCACCCGGCGCGACCTGGTACTCCGTGCCGTGGCCCGCCAGCAGCGAGCCCGTCCCGGGCTCCGCGTCACGCGCCTCCTGCGCGGCCCAGAAAGCACGGGCCTCCGCCAGCTCGCGCTCACGCTCGTCGGCCAGCGCGGCCGCGACGGCGGCGCGGATCTCGTGCGAGAAGTCGCCGGCCACCGCGGCCCGGCCCGTGCCGGGCTCGTCGGCCGCCGCCTCGCGGGCCCGCGGGATCGCGGTGGCCGGGCCGGCTGTCGGTGCCGTCTCCAGTTGGGTACGCAGCGCCGTCAGCTGGCGGCGCAGGCCGCGCGCCGTGTGCAGTGCCGCACCGCCCAACGCGGTGGCCGCGGCCGCCGCGCACAGCAGAATGAGGGATATGGCGCTCACTGACTTGACTCCCGGTTCCGGTTCGGTCCCCTGATACGGTCCCCCCGGTCATTGCCCCTGTCTTCCTACAACAGCGCTGTATTCCTACAACAGCGTTGCGGGGAAGGTTGTTCAAGGTTCTTCGACCGTAGTGCAAATCCCGTCGAACTGGACAGGGGGAACCGGGGACCTGTTCCGCACGCACCGCTGTGACCTGCGAGAACGTCACGCCCCCAGGGTGTATATCACATCCTGGGGGCGCTTCGGTCTCGTCGTTGTATAGGCGGTGCCCGCAAGCCGGTGACGCCGGTGGGTCAGCTCAGCCGCTCGAGCACCATCGCCATGCCCTGGCCGCCGCCGACGCACATGGTTTCCAGTCCGAACTGCTTGTCGTGCCACTGGAGCGAGTTGAGCAGCGTCGTGGTGATGCGGGCGCCGGTCATCCCGAAGGGGTGACCCACCGCGATGGCGCCGCCGTTGACGTTGAGCTTGTCCAGGTCGATGCCGAGGTCCTGGTAGGAGGGGATCACCTGGGCCGCGAACGCCTCGTTGATCTCCACCAGGTCGATGTCGCCGATCGACATGCCCGCACGGGCCAGCGCCTGCTTGCTCGCCTCGACGGGGCCGTAGCCCATGACCTCGGGGGAGAGCGCGGAGACGCCGGTCGACACGATGCGGGCCAGCGGTGTGAGACCCAGCTCGCGGGCCTTGGTGTCGGACATGATCACGAGCGCCGCGGCACCGTCGTTGAGCGGGCAGCAGTTACCCGCCGTGACCAGACCGTCCGGGCGGAACACCGGCTTGAGGCCCTCGACGCCCTCCAGGGTCACCCCCGGCCGCGGGCCGTCGTCCTTGCTCACGACCGTCCCGTCCGGGGTGGTGACGGGGGTGATCTCGCGCTCCCAGAAGCCGTCCGCGATGGCCTTCTCGGCGAGGTTCTGGGACCGGACGCCGAACTCGTCCATCTCACGGCGCGTGATGCCCTTGTGACGGGCCAGGTTCTCCGCCGTCTGCCCCATGGCGATGTAGACGTCCGGGACCTTCCCCTCCTCGCGCGGGTCGGTCCAGCCCTCTCCCCCCTGTTCGGCGCGGGCTGCGGTGCGGGCCTCGGCCTCGGCGAAGAGCGGGTTGTGGGTCTCGGGCATCCCGTCGGAGGAGCCCTTGACCGAGCGGGAGACCATCTCGACGCCCGCCGAGAGGAACACATCGCCCTCGCCCGCCTTGATGGCGTGCAGCGCCATCCGGGTCGTCTGCAGGGACGAGGAGCAGTAGCGCGTGATGGTGCAGCCAGGCAGATGGTCCATGCCCAGCTGGACGGCGACCACGCGGCCGAGGTTGTGGCCCTGCTCCCCACCGGGGAGGCCGCAGCCCAGCATCAGGTCGTCGATGTCGGCCGGGTCCAGCTGAGGCACCTTGGCGAGCGCCGCCTTGACGATCTCGGCCGTCAGATCGTCCGGGCGGACGTCCTTGAGGGAGCCCTTGAAGGCGCGGCCGATGGGGGAGCGGGCGGCGGAGACGATCACTGCTTCGGGCATCAGGGCTCCTGGGAGTCGGCGAGTGGCTACGCAGCGGAAGCTACCCGCCCGTAGGGTGCGGGTCACGGCCCTGGCCATGTGATGCGGGCCTCTTCTAAGCGTTTGCTTTTTCCGCTGCGCGGTCAAGTAGCTGCCCGCCCGGTGACCCCGCTTCCTCCGGCCGCGACGGCACGGCACCCCCCGCTCGCAGGGGTGCCGTGCAAGTCGTGGGAGGGCCCCGCCCTCGCCGGGGCGGGGCTCCCTCAGTGGGTCTCGGCGCTGGGCTGCGGCCTGGGGCCCGTTTCCTCCAACGGCGGCAGCCGGCGCCGTCGGCGGTGTTTGAGCAGGGCCCATGGCCCGCGCATGCCGGCGACCTCCGTGCCGCCCTCGGCCGCCGCCTCCGCCGCGGCGCGGGCGACGGGCAGGATGCCTTCCCGCCGCCGGACGTCGGGCCGCTCGTCCTCGGTCGGCCACAGTCCCAGCGCGGCGCACAGCGTGGGCAGTATGGCCATCGCGGCCGTCGCGTACCCCTCGGCGGAGGGGTGGTAGTTGTCGGGGCCGAACAGCTCGCGCGGGTTGGCGGAGAACTCGGGTCCCAGCAGATCACCCAGCGAGACCGTGCGGCCGCCCTCCTCGACGACGGCGATGGTCTGGGCGGCGGCCAGTTGACGCGACAGCCGCCGCGCGATCCAGCGCAGCGGCTGTCCGACGGGCTCGACGCTGCCCAGGTCGGGGCAGGTGCCGACCACCACCTCGCAGCCGGCCGTGCGCAGCCGCGCCACCGCGTCCGAGAGATAGCGGACCGAGCGCGCGGGGGGCATGCGGTGGGTGACGTCGTTGGCGCCGACCATGATGACGCACACGTCGGGTGCCTCGGACAGCTTCCGCTCGCTCAACAGCAGGGTGATCTGCCGTTCCAGGTCGTCGGACATGGCGCCGGAGAGCGCCACGTTGCGCAGTTCGACGGGGCGTTCGGCGAGGGCGGCCAGCGCCGAGGCCAGCAGCGCGCCGGGGGTCTGCCGCGGCCGGTGGACGCCCTGGCCCGCGGCCGTGGAGTCGCCGAGGAAGGCCAGGCGCAGCGGCTGTCCGGAGTAGAGCCTGCCGAAGGCACTGCCGTACAGACCGTCGGCCTGTGGCGGCTCGTCCTCGGAGCCGCCGATATGACGTTTCGCCAGTTGGAGCTCGGTGAAGAGCAGCCCGACCGCCGCTCCACCGACCAGGCCGAGTCCGCCGCCTCCATAGGCGGCCGCGGTCGCGATTCGCCGGGCTACTCTCGCGCTCGACGCCTTCGACATCGGCATTGTGCTCTTCCGCCTCCCGAGTTCTCGGTCCCACCGGGCTTCGCGCTCATGGGCTCATGGCTGCTGGGTCGCTTCTGTATGTTCGGTTGCGGCTGTCTGCGCATCGCGGTCGTGTGTTTCCCGTTTCGTGGCGTCCGGTGCCCTGTTTCCGGTTCCGTTCCCGGTTCCGGTCCGGCGTGCGCCGGGTGTGCGCCGGACCCGCGCGCCGGGTTCGCAACCTCCAAGACTGTGTTGCCCGGTGTGGCCCGCTCTGCAACGCACCTGGGGTGTGCACGTGTTGCCCCATAGGCTGTCGGGACGGGCTCGCGACCCCGCGGCCCTGCGACCACGACTACGCGCGGAGACCACGGTGCAGTATCACGAGTCGATGATCGAGCTTGTCGGAAACACCCCGCTGCTCAAGCTCAACAGTGTCACGGACGGCATCCAGGCCACCGTCCTTGCCAAGGTCGAGTACTTCAATCCAGGCGGTTCCGTGAAGGACCGGATCGCGCTGCGCATGATCGAGGCGGCAGAGGAGTCCGGCGAGTTGCAGCCCGGTGGGGTGATTGTCGAACCCACCTCGGGCAACACCGGCGTCGGACTGGCCATCGTGGCGCAGCAGAAGGGGTACCGGTGTCTCTTCGTCTGCCCCGACAAGGTCTCCATGGACAAGATCAATGTGCTGCGGGCTTACGGAGCGGAGGTCGTGGTCTGCCCCACGGCCGTCGATCCCGAACATCCCGACTCTTACTACAACGTTTCCGACAGGCTGGTCCGCGAAACCCCGGGCGCCTGGAAGCCCGACCAGTACAGCAATGCCAACAACCCCCGCTCGCACTACGAAACGACCGGCCCCGAGCTGTGGGAGCAGACCGATGGCCGGATCACCCACTTCGTGGCGGGAATCGGCACCGGCGGCACCATCAGCGGCACCGGGCGATACCTGAAGGAGGTCAGTGGCGGCCGGGTGCGGATCGTGGGCGCCGACCCGGAGGGGTCGGTCTACTCGGGCGGTTCGGGCCGGCCGTATCTCGTCGAAGGCGTGGGGGAGGACTTCTGGCCCGACGCCTACGACCGGGACATCACCGATGAGATCGTGGCCGTCTCCGACAAGGACTCCTTCCAGATGACGCGGCGGCTGGCCAAGGAGGAGGGGCTGCTGGTCGGTGGCTCCTGCGGGATGGCCGTGGTCGGTGCGCTGGAGGTGGCCAAGCGGCTCGGGCCGGACGCCAAGGACGCAGTGGTGGTCGTCCTGCTGCCGGACGGCGGACGCGGCTATCTGAGCAAGATCTTCAACGACGAGTGGATGAACGACTACGGCTTCCTGGAGGAGGGCGGCACCACGGGGGCCCGGGTCGGCGAGGTGCTGCGCTTCAAGGAAGGGCCGATCCCCTCCCTGGTGCATATGCACCCGGAGGAGAAGGTGGGCGAGGCCATCGAGGTGCTGCGCGAGTACGGCGTCTCCCAGATGCCGGTCGTCAAGCGCGGCGCGGGGCACCCGGATGTGATGGCGGCCGAGGTGATCGGCTCCGTCGTCGAACGGGAGCTGCTCGATGCGCTGTTCGCCCAGCGGGCCTCCCTCGACGACCCGTTGGACAAGCACATGAGTGCGCCGCTGCCGCATGTGGGTGCGGGGGAGAGCGTCGCCGACCTGATGGCCGTGCTGGAGGGCGCCGACGCGGCGGTCGTCCTCGCGGAGGGCAAGCCGAGCGGTGTGGTCAGTCGCCAGGACCTGCTGGCGTTCCTGGCGAACGAGGGCCGGTAGGAGCCGCGCCCGGGGTGAGGCCTCCCCGCGCGGCCTGGAGCCCGCTTACCGCGGGCCCCTAGCCGCGGCGGGGGTCCTCGCCCGCGCTGTCCCGGGAGAACCAGGAGCGGCTCGCCTGGAAGCCGTTGACCGCGACGATGCCCGCCCAGCAGGTGACCAGCCCGGTGAGTCCGGCGTTGGCCACGGCTATCGCGGTGAGCGGGATCGCCAGCACGAGGGAGGCCACCGCCAGGCCCAGCCGGGCGCCGAGTCCGTCCGGGTAGGTGTGCGGCGTCTGCTGCTGCACTCCGGTGCTGTTGCCCCGTGCGACCACCATCTGCTGCTCCGCCATCTGGCGGCGCACCCGTTTGTCGACCACGTTGTCGAGGCGCTGCTCCACCTTCTCCAGGAAGGAGTCGAGCAGCTCGTCCTCGTATTCGGGGCCCAGTTCCCGGCGCGTCTGCAGCGTCGCGTCGAGTTCCTTCTTCAGCTCATGGTCGGGTGCGCTCATACCGTCACAGTACGGTCGCCGCGGGGGGCGGGGCAGTGGTGCTAGCACCACTTCTGGCCGTCCATCGGCCGTGCTTGCCGGGACGGCCTCCCCTGCATACTGTTATGCAGGGGAGGAGTGGGCTGAATGAGAGGTACGGGATGAGCAGCGCGAGCACGCGGTTGCTGAAGCTTTTCGAGGGGCACCGGCTGACGCCGACCCAGCGCCGCATCGCGCACTGCATGGTCCGCAGGGCAGGTGACGCGCCGTTCCTCTCCAGCGTCGAGCTCGCCGAGTTGGCCGGGGTCAGCCAGCCCTCCGTGACGCGGTTCGCGGTGGCGCTCGGCTTCGACGGCTATCCGGCGCTCCGCCGCCATCTGCGGGAGAGCGAGCCGCCCGAGGGCGCCGAGCCGGCGGCGGAGGGCGAGGGGCCCGGCGGGCTGAACGAGTACCAGCAGGCCGTGCACGCCGAGATCGAGAACCTGCGGCACCTGGCCACCCTGCTGGACGACCCGACGCCCGTCGAGCGCGCCGGAGCACTGCTGGCGGCCTCGCGCCCGCTGCCCGTGCTCGGGTTGCGGGCCGCTGCCGCACAGGCGAGCGGTTTCGCGTACTTCGCCGCCAAGGTGCACCCCGATGTGCGGCTGCTCACCGAGGGCGGCTCCATGCTCCAGGACCGTATCGACGGGTGTGTACGGGCCGGCGCCGGAGCTTTGATGTGCTTCGCGCTGCCCCGGCATCCGCGCGAGACGGTCGAGGCGCTGGACAGGGCGCGGGAGGCGGGACTGTCGATCGTCACCGTCGCAGACAGCGCCTTCGCGCCGGTCGCCAACCCCGGCGACCTGCTGCTGCCCGCCGCCGTCGGCACGGGCCTCGCCTTCGACACCGCCTGCGCCCCCATGCTGCTGGGACGGGTGCTGCTGGAGGCGATGTGCGACGGGCTGCCGGACGCGCAGGCGCGGCTGGAGGAGTTCGACGCGCGGGCGAGCGAGCGCGGCCTGTTCGCGGAGTGACGCGGCGGCGCGCCGAGGCCCTCAGCCGCTGCGGCGAGGCCCGGGGGCGCTTCGCGGGCGGGTCGTTCGCTGCGGCGGACCGGCTGTGAAATCCGGGTGCCGGCCGCGGCGTTGTGCACGTACCGTGCGCGGCCGTAGGCCATGCGACCCCTTGGAGACCCTGATTGGACGACTCCCGACTTCCGGCCCCTGCGCACCCCGCCGCCGACCACGGACTCATCAGGACCTGGGTGACGGGCTGGGCCCTCTCCCGGGGCACACCCGCACCGGTGGAGCGCCCGTGGGGGCTCTACATGGAGATCGGCGACAAGCTTCTGGTGGGGCGGCACGTACTGCTGCACGCCGACGCGGCGACGGTACGCGAGGCCGCAGCCGTGGTGACCGTGCCGGAGACCTGGCTGATGGTCTTCGCCGAGCCCGAGCAGGTCGCCTCCTGGCTGCCGCCCGACTGGGAGGTGGACCACGCGGAGACCGGCCACCTGATGGCCGCCGACCTGCGGACGAGTGATCCCGTACCGCCCGACGGCTACACCCGTACGGTCGAGACCCGGGACCGCGTCACCTACGTACAGGTGCACGACGCGACAGGCGAGCCGGCGGCCTGCGGACAGACGGCCGTGCTCGGTGACGCCGCCGTCATGGACCGCATCCATACCGAAGAGGCGCACCGCCGCCGCGGTCTGGGCCGCCTGGTGATGCGCACCCTCGCCGACAGCGCGGTGGCCGCGGGAGCCACCCTCGGCCTCCTCGGCGCCACCCCGCAGGGGCGGGCGCTCTACGAGACGCTGGAGTGGAGAGCGCACACCATCCTGACCGAGTGCGTCTACCGGCCGTAGGCCGGATCGCGGCCCAGGAAGGCCAGCAGCCGGTCGCCGGGCGGCGCGTCCGGAGCGATGGGCAGCCGCGGTGCGAACAGCGGATGCCGCGCCCCCTCGTGCGGCACCAACTGCCGGGCCACAGGCAGCAGCCGGGCCGCCAGCGGCGCGGGGATGGGGCGGTCGGGAGGGCCGGTGGCCCGCCCGATGTCCCATCCGTGCACCGCGATCTCGACGGCGCCCGTCAGCGCGAGAGCCGTCGCTGTCAGCGGCGCGTCGGCCACCACGACCCGGTCCGGACCGGCGGCGGTCCACGCTCCCAGCAGCCGTGCGGCCCGCAGCCGGAAGGCCGCCGCCGGGTCCGGGGCCCGCGCGGCGGCTCCCGGCGCGGGGGCCGCCGGGTGCAGGGCGACGGTGCCCTCCGTGACGCCCTGGTGCAGCGCCGCCAGCGAGTCGTCCACGTGGACCATCAGCCTGCCCAGGTCCCACTTCGCGCACGGCGTCGGCCGGTGCAGCAGTGCGGGGGTCACGGGCTGGGCGGTGCCCAGCGCGTAGCCCACCGCGTGCCGCAGCAGCTGCACCGCCCGCGCGGTGCTGTCCTCGGCGGTCCCGCCCTCCCGCACGCCCCCGTCCTCCTCGCGGAACACGGGGCTAGGAGGTCGAGCTGTCGTCGGTGGCCTCGAAGAGCTGGACGTAGTTGCCGTCCGGGTCCTCCACGGTGCCCAGCAGGACGTGCGGGTCCGCCGCCTCCACCGGGCGGACCCAGCGCGGGTTGAGCTGCTCGGTCAGCCGCCGGGCCACCTCGTGGATGTCGGTGACCTCGAAGTTGACCAGGATCCTGCCCGGTTCTACGGATTTGCGGCCCACGTCGTCCCTGCTCTCGAAGATGACGTAGGTGCCGCCCAGCTCCAGCCCCAGCATGGGGTCCTGTGTGTCGCCCGGTGCCGTGTGAGGGGCGAACGCGGTGCGGTACCACTCCCACAGCCTCTTCGGGTCCGTGCTGCCCAGTACGATGCCGCCCACCCGGGGGCCGCTCGATCCCGTCATGACGTCTACCTCCCGCAACCGTCGGACGCCGGGCGCGCTGCTCCGGCGCTTGTAGGAGATGGACCGGGCCGGGCCGGAAAACTCATCGGCGGGCGCCGCTGTCCGTGTCACCGTCCCCCGAGCGGACGTAAGGCTGCCCCTCCCGAAGAGGGAAGATCGGGGAGGACCGGTTCATATCCGGCTGCGATACCGTCGTTCGCGGGACTCTTCCGGACCGGCTGAGCCAGTGCGATCCCCTCTGCCCACGGGGTCATCGTCAGCCCCGCACAGAACCAGGACCGCGCGTGGACAGTTTCGCCGCCTTTCAGCAAGCGCTGCGCACAGCGCCGCCGCACGCCCTCGCCCGGATCGCCATCGCGGAGCTGCGGGAGGGCTACGGTGCCGATCTCGTCGAGCTCCGCATCGTCGACTACGGGGTGAAGTCGCTGCAGCTGGTCGACGGCTACGCGGCCAAGACCGAGCCGGTGTCCGTCCACGACAGTCCGCAGGGGCGCGCGTTCGGCTCCCAGGAGCCGTTCGTGACCCAGCAGCCGGGCGGCGGTGTCGTCGTCCATCTGCCGATCACCGTGCGCGGCGACCGGCTCGGCACGCTCTCGGTCGGCCTTCCTGCCTCGACCGACGCGAACGGCATGCTGCCGGCGTTGCGACAGCTGTGCGAGATGCTGGGCCACGAGATCCTGGTCGCCGAGCGCGACACGGACCTGTTCGTGCTGGCCCGCCGCGCCTCCCGGCTGACGCTGGCGGCCGAGATGCAGTGGCAGCTGCTGCCGGGACGTTCCTGCGTACGCGAGGAGTTCGAGGTCGGGGCCCATCTGGAGCCCGCGTACTCGATCCACGGCGACAGCTTCGACTGGGAGGCCTCCGAGCGGTTTTTGACCCTCTCCGTCACCAACGGCATGGGTGAGGGGATGGAGGCAGCGCTGCTGACCGGTCTCGCCGCCAACGCGCTGCGCAACGCACGCCGTGCCGGGCTGGACCTCGCGGGCCAGGCGACCCTCGCCGACCAGGCGGTCTACGCGCAGTACCAGGGCTCGGCGTACGTCTCCGTGCTGCTGCTGCGGATCGAGCTGACCACCGGTCGGGTGGAGGCCGTGGACGCGGGTTCACCGAAGGTGTGGCGGGTGCGCGGCCGGGCCGTGGAGGAGCTCTCCTTCGACCACCAGCTGCCGCTGGGCATGTTCGAGGACACCGTCTACGCGGAGGAACACTTCACCGTCCGGCCGGGCGACCGCCTGCTGATCGGCAGCGACGGCGTGTACAGCACTCCGGGCCGGGGCGGCGAGACCTACGGCGAGCGCGCTATGAAGCGCTCGCTGCCGGGGCACCGGCTGCTGCCCGCCGGCCAGGTCCCCGTCGCGGTCCTGCGCGAGCTGGCCGCCTACCGGGACGAGGCGCCGCTCCACGACGACGCACTGGTGATGTGTGTCGACTGGCACGGCCGCCCGGGGACCCCGGTCTGACCGCCTGCTGTGCGGCGTCGGGCCGACCGGTTGCCGGTGGCGGCTTGCGGCTCCCGGCCCCGGGGCCTCCCGGAGGAGTGGGTCTCGTCGCCGCCTCAGGGCTGGACCGCGGCCGCCAGCTCCTCGAACTCCGTGTCCGTCAGTTCGATCCGGGCCGCCTGGGCGTTCTCCTCCAGATGCATCAGCCGTGAGGTGCCCGGGATCGGCAGCATCACCGGGGAGCGGCGCAGCAGCCAGGCGAGGGCCAGCTGGGAGGGGGTGGCGCCGTGCTGGTGCGCCGCGGTCTCCAGCGGGCCGCCGGGGCGGGCCAGTTCACCGGTCGCGATGGGGAACCACGGGATGAAGGCGACGTTCTCCTGCTCGGCGTACTCCAGTACCGACTCCGCGCTGCGGTCGGAGAGGTTGTAGAGGTTCTGCACGGAGACCACGTCCACCAGCTTCCTGGCCTCCTCCAGCTGCGCCACCGACACCTCGGACAGTCCGATGAACCGGATCTTGCCCTCCTGCTGCAGCAGCGACAGTTCGCCGAGCTGGTCGGCGACCGGGACCTTCTCGTCGATGCGGTGCAGCTGATAGAGGTCGATGCGCTCCAGGCCCAGGTGGCGAAGGCTCAGTTCGCACTGCTGTCGCAGATACTCCGGCCTGCCCACCGGCCGCCAGTCGTCCGGACCGGGCCGGGTCAGTCCGCCCTTGGTGGCGACGACCAGGTCGTCCGGGTACGGGTGCAGGGCTTCGCGGATGAGGCGTTCGCTGACGAACGGGCCGTAGGAGTCGGCCGTGTCGATGAAGTTCACGCCCAGTTCGACGGCGCGCCGCAGCACCCGTACGGCCTCGTCCGGGTCCTTGGGCTCGCCCCAGACGCCGGGGCCGGTCAGCTGCATGGCGCCGTAACCGAGCCGGTTGACGGGCAGCCGGCCGCCGAGTGCGAAGGTGCCGGCGGCGCCGACGGGCCGGCCGGCGTGTACTGCCGGGGCTGCTGAGGAGTCGGGCACGAGTCGTTCCCTTCTTCGATGACACCTGACTGTGTGCTGACCCGGTCAGCCAAGCATCTTGATGACCTCGGCGGCCACCGGCCCCGCCGAGGCCGGGTTCTGGCCGGTGACCAGGTTGCGGTCGACGACCACGTGCGGGGCCCACGGCTCGCCGGCGTCGAAGTGCGCTCCGGCCTCGACCAGCCGGTCCTGGAGCAGCCACTTGGCCTTGTTCGCCAGCCCCGTCTGCTGTTCCTCGGCGTTGGTGAAGCCGGTCAGCCGGTAGCCGTACACCGCGCTGGCGCCCTCCTGGGTGTGGGCGGCCAGCAGTGCGGCGGGGCCGTGGCAGACGACACCCAGCGGCCTGCCCGAGGCGAGGGTCCGCACCAGCAGTGTGCCGGAGTCCGAGTCGGTGGCCAGGTCCTCCATGGGGCCGTGTCCGCCGGGATAGAAGACCGCGTCGAAGCCGGCCGGGCCTCCGCCGCTGTCGATCCGTACGTCCTCGATGCTCAGCGGCTGGCCCAGCTCGGTGAAGGATTCCAGGCCTGCGGCCACCCGGTCGGCGCCTGCCTGTCCGCCGTTCGCGTCAGCGCTGAGGCTGGCCTGGTCGACGCTGGGGACGACGCCGCCGGGGGTGGCGACCACGACCTGGTGGCCGGCGGTCTTGAACGCCTCGTAGGGCGCGACGGCCTCGTCGGCCCAGAAGCCGGTGGGGTGCTGGGTGCCGTCGGCGAGTGTCCAGTGGCGGGCACCGGTCAGCACGAAAAGGATCTGCGACATGTCGTTCTCCGGGGGCTGCGGGGGAGGGCTACTCGACGACGGTAGGCCGCGCCGGGCCGTCACGGTGGCAGACGTCACCGGGCGAGCCCGCCTCGTCCCCTGGGCGCCGCAGCCCGTGGGTGCCCGGCGGCCGCACGGACCCCGTTGACTAGTTCTATTCAGTGCGTAAGGTTAGTGAATAGATTCGATACGCGGGCATCGGCATACGCGTACGACCGAGTCGAGGAGGCAGGCCCAGATGACCAGCACCGCAGGACCGCGCCCGGTCAGGGCAGCGCGTGGGAGCGAGCTGAGCGCGCTCGGATGGCAGCAGGAGGCCGCACTGCGGATGCTGCACAACAACCTCGACCCCGAGGTCGCCGAGCACCCCGACAAACTCGTCGTCTACGGCGGCACCGGAAAGGCCGCGCGCGACTGGGCGTCGTTCGACGCGATGGTGCGCACCCTGCGCACGCTGCGCGGCGACGAGACGATGCTCGTCCAGTCCGGCCGCCCCGTCGGGGTGATGACCACCCACGAGTGGGCGCCGCGCGTGCTGATCGCCAACTCCAACCTGGTCGGCGACTGGGCCAACTGGGAGGAGTTCCGCCGCCTGGAGCAGCTGGGTCTGACCATGTACGGCCAGATGACCGCCGGTTCGTGGATCTACATCGGCACCCAGGGCATCCTCCAGGGCACCTACGAGACCTTCGCGGCGGTCGCGGCGAAGAAGTTCGGCGGCTCCCTGGCCGGAACCATCACCCTGACCGCCGGGCTCGGCGGGATGGGCGGTGCCCAGCCGCTCGCCGTCACCATGAACGACGGCGTCGCCATCGTCGTCGAATGCGACCCCTCCCGCATCGCACGCCGTATCGAACACGGCTACCTCGACGTGCGTGCCGAGAGCACCGCCGAGGCGCTGCGGCTCGCCGTCGAGGCCCGGGACGCGCGCCGCCCCCTCTCGATCGGACTGCTCGGCAACGCCGCCGAGGTACTGCCGCAGCTGCTCGCCGACGGCGCCCCCATCGACATCGTCACCGACCAGACCTCGGCCCACGACCCGCTCTCCTACCTGCCCGTCGGCGTCGACTTCGCCGACATGGCCGCGTACGCCGCCGACAAGCCCGCCGACTTCACCCGGCGCGCACGCGAGTCGATGGCCGCGCACGTCGAGGCGATGGTCGGCTTCCAGGACGCCGGCGCCGAGGTCTTCGACTACGGCAACTCCATCCGCGGCGAGGCGCAGCTCGTCGGCTACGCACGCGCCTTCGACTTCCCCGGCTTCGTCCCGGCCTACATCCGCCCGCTGTTCTGCGAGGGCAAGGGCCCCTTCCGCTGGGCCGCGCTGTCCGGGGACCCCGCCGACATCGCCGCCACCGACCGGGCCCTGCTGGAGCTGTTCCCCGAGAACGCCTCGCTCGCGCGCTGGCTGAAGCTCGCCGGCGAACGCGTCCACTACCAGGGACTGCCCGCACGCATCTGCTGGCTCGGCTACGGAGAGCGGGCCGCGGCCGGTGAACGGTTCAACGAGATGGTGACGGCAGGCGAGCTCTCCGCCCCGCTGGTGCTCGGGCGCGACCACCTCGACTGCGGTTCCGTCGCCTCGCCGTACCGCGAGACCGAGGCCATGCGCGACGGCTCCGACGCCATCGCCGACTGGCCCATGCTCAACGCCATGCTCAACGTCGCCTCCGGCGCCTCCTGGGTCTCCCTCCACCACGGCGGAGGGGTCGGTATGGGCCGCTCCCTGCACGCCGGTCAGGTGACGGTGGCCGACGGCACCGCGCTCGCGGGCGAGAAGCTGCGGCGCGTCCTCACCAACGACCCCGGTACGGGAGTGATCCGCCACGTCGATGCGGGGTACCCCGAGGCGGAGGCCGTCGCGGACGACCGCGGAGTCCGGATTCCCATGCGGGAGGGAGAGCAGCGTGACTGAGGGCGCCCCCGGCTCGTCCTTCCACGCCATGTGGAAGGAGCTCCTTCCCCTCGGAAAGGCCCCCGGCGGCGGCTACCGCCGCTTCGCCTGGTCGGGGCCCGACCTGGAGTGCCGGGCGTGGTTCCGGCAGCAGGCCGAGGCCAGAGGGCTGGCGTACGAGGTCGACGGGAACGGCAACCAATGGGCGTGGGCCGGCGACAGCAGCGGCCAGGACGCGCTGGTGACCGGCTCGCACCTCGACTCGGTTCCGGACGGCGGCGCCTTCGACGGTCCGCTCGGGGTCATCTCGGCGCTCGCCGCGTACGACGAACTGCGAGCCCGGGGCACGGACTTCGCCCGCCCCTTCGCCATCGTCAACTTCGCCGACGAGGAGGGAGCGCGTTTCGGACTGTCCTGTGTGGGCTCCCGCCTGCTGACCGGTGCGCTCACCCGCGAGGGCGCCCACGCGCTGCGGGACGCCGACGGGGTGACGCTCCCGCAGGCCATGGAGGCCGCCGGTCAGGACCCGCAGACGCTGGGCCCCGACGCCGAGCGCCTCTCCCGGATCGGCGCGTTCGTGGAGCTGCACATCGAGCAGGGCCGCGCACTGGCCGAGACGCGGCACCCGGTCGCCGTCGCCTCGGCGATCTGGCCGCACGGTCGCTGGCGGTTCGATTTCCGGGGCGAGGCCAACCACGCGGGCACCACCCGGCTGGAGGACCGCCGGGACCCGATGCTCACCTACGCCAACACCGTGCTGGCCGCCCGCAAGAAGGCGCGGCTGGCGGGCGCGCTGGCCACCTTCGGCAAGGTGGCCGTGGAGCCGAACGGGGTGAACGCCGTTCCGTCCCTGGTCAGCGGATGGCTCGACTCGCGGGCTCCGGATCAGGAGACGCTGGCGGGCGTCGTCGCCGAGATCGAACGCGCGGCCGGGGAGCGCGGCGGGCGCGACGGTGTGGCCGTCGAGGTCACCCGGGAGTCGGAGACACCCCTGGTCGAGTTCGACCACGTCCTGCGCGACCGGCTGGTGGCGCTGCTGGGCGGCGAGGTGCCGGTGCTGCCCACCGGCGCGGGACACGACGCGGGTATTTTGTCCGCTTCGGTGCCCACGGCCATGCTGTACGTCCGCAACCCGACCGGTGTCTCGCACTCGCCCGCCGAGTTCGCCGAGGAAGACGACTGTGCGGCGGGCGTCGGCGCGCTCGCCGACGTACTGGAAGGTCTGCTGCGAAGGTGAGCCGGTGTGACGACGAGGACTAGGACGAACCCCAACGCGACGGGCCCCGACCCCGGTGGCGTGCCGGCCGAGAAGGTCTACTGGTGCGAGCACGCCTGGCTCAACGGCACCGTCGAACCGGACGTCGTGCTGGAGGTGACCGCGCAGGGCCGGCTCGGCGCCATCCGCACCGGTGCGCAGGCACCGCCGCCCGGCGCGGTCACCCTGCACGGGCTGACGCTGCCCGGACTGGCCAACGCCCACTCGCACGCCTTCCACCGCGCACTGCGCGGCACCGTCCAGGTCGGCTCGGGCACCTTCTGGACGTGGCGCGAGACCATGTACCAGACGGCGTCGCTGCTCACCCCGGACAGCTACTACGCGCTGGCGCGCGCGGTGTACGCCGAGATGGCACTGGCCGGGATCACCTGTGTGGGCGAGTTCCACTATCTGCACCACGCGCCGGGCGGCGCACGCTACGACGACCCCAACGCCATGAGCCACGCGCTGGTCGCCGCGGCCGCGGACGCGGGCATCCGCATCACCCTGCTGGACACCGCCTACCTCGCCTCCGGCGTCGGCCGCAAGGGCCGCGGTGAGCCACCCACCCGGCAGCAGCTGCGCTTCAGCGACGGCAGTGCCCAGGAGTGGGCCGAACGCCTGGGTGACTTCGAGCCGGACGGCGACCACGCACGGGTCGGCGCCGCCGTGCACTCCGTACGGGCCGTGCCCGCGCGCGAGTTGCACACCGTCGCCGAGTGGGCCGAACAGCGGGGCGCGCCGCTGCACGTCCACCTGTCCGAGCAGACGGCCGAGAACGAGGCGTGCCACAGCGTCCACGGCCTGACGCCCACCGCGCTGCTGGCCGAGCACGGCGTACTCGGCCCCCGGACCACCGCTGTGCACGCCACCCATCTGACGACGGACGACATCCGAACCGTGGGCCGCACCGGAACGGGTGTGTGCATGTGCCCGACCACCGAACGCGACCTCGCCGACGGCATCGGCCCGGCACCGGCCCTCGACCGCGCCGGGGCCGGGCTGTCGCTGGGCAGCGACAGCCACGCCGTCATCGACCTGTTCGAGGAAGCCCGCGCCCTCGAACTGAACGAGCGCCTCGCCAGCCGGACGCGAGGCCACTGGACCGCCGGACAGCTGCTGCGGGCCGCCACCGAGGGCGGGCACGCCGCGCTCGGCTGGCCCGAGGCGAGCCGACTGGAGACGGGGGCCCTGGCGGACTTCGTCACCGTCGGGCTGGACTCGGTGCGCACGGCCGGCCCGGTGGCACGGCTCGGTGCCGAGACGGCCGTCTTCGCCGCGACGGCCGCCGACGTCCGCCACACGGTGGTGGGCGGTCGGCACGTGGTGCGGGACGGCTCCCACACCCGCGTCGACTCCGTCCCCAAGGCCCTCACGGAGGCCATCGCAGCGCTCCGCCCCTGACCGCAGTCGGGAGGCCCCGCCCGCCACGAAGGACGCCCGATCCGAAGGACGCCTGACCCGAAGGACGACCGACCCATGCCCGAAACCCCCACCACCTGCTCCCTCACCAACATCGCCGCCCTCGTCACCAACGACCCCGCCCAGGGCGACGGAAGCCCGCTCGGCATCATCGAGGACGCCGCACTCGTCATCGAGGGCGACACGGTGGCGTGGGTCGGCCCCACCCACCGGGCACCGGCGGCCGACCAGACGCACGACGCGGGCGGCAAGGCAGCCGTCCCGGGCTTCGTCGACAGCCACTCCCACCTCCTGTACGCGGGCGACCGCACCCAGGAGTTCAACGCCCGCATGTCCGGACGCGCCTACACGGCGGGCGGCATCCGCACCACGGTGCGGGCCACCCGTGAGGCCACCGACGAGACCCTGGCCGCGACGCTGGCCGCCCATCTGCGCGAGATGCGGGCGCAGGGCACCACCACCGTCGAGACCAAGTCGGGCTACGGCCTCAGCCCCGAGCACGAGGCCCGTGCGCTGCGGGTGGCCGCGCGGACGCCGGGGATGGAAGAGGTCACCTACCTCGGTGCGCACATCGTGCCGCCCGAGTACGCGGCCGACCCCGACGCGTACACCGCGCTGGTCGCCGGCGACATGCTCGACGCGTGCGCGCCGTACGCCCGCTGGGTGGATGTCTTCTGCGAGCAGGGTGCCTTCGACGAGGACCAGTCCCGCACCATCCTCACGGCGGGCAAGGCCAAGGGCCTCACCCCCCGTGTCCACGCCAACCAGCTCACTCATGGTCCCGGCGTCCAGCTGGCGGTGGAGGTCGGAGCGGCTTCGGCCGACCACTGCACACATCTGACCGACGCGGATGTCGACGCACTGGCGGGCAGCTCGACAGTGGCGACGCTGCTGCCCGGCTGCGAGTTCTCCACCCGCGCCGTCTACCCGGACGCCCGCCGCCTCCTGGAGGCAGGCGCCACGGTCGCCCTGTCGACCGACTGCAACCCCGGCTCCTCGTACACCTCCTCGATGCCGTTCTGCATCGCCATCGCCGTACGGGAGATGAACATGACGCCCGACCAGGCCCTGTGGTCCGCGACGGCGGGCGGCGCCCAGGCGCTGCGCCGTACCGATGTCGGCCGGCTGACCCCCGGCTGCCGGGCCGACATCGCGCTGCTGGACGCCCCCTCCCACGTCCACCTCTCCTACCGTCCGGGCGTCCCGCTGGTCGCGGAGGTCTGGCAGGCGGGCGTGCGCGGGTGAAGGGTGCCGGGCGGACGCCGACCGGCTAACCGGGGTCGGCGGGCAGGTCGAAGGCGGCCCGCATGAGCCGCTCCCCGACCGGGTTCATGTCCGGCCCCTTGGCGTCGGTCGAGTTGAGGGAGTAGACCACGGTGCGGGACAGGTCGCGGGTACCGGCGATCATGGTGTTGTAGCCGGGCCGGGCCCCGGTCTTGAGCCACACCACGCCCTGTCCCGTGTCGTACCGCTGGAGCCCGGCGCTCATGGTGGCGCCCTCGATGTCGGGCACCGTGAACATCTCGCGCTCCAGCAGCGGCTGGGGCACGATCTCCCCCTTGAACAGGGCGAAGAGCAGCCGCTCCAGGTCGGCGGTGGTGGAGATCATGTCGCCCGCCGCCCAGCGGTCCGACATGTTCCACTCGGTCGCGTCCACCACCCGGCCGTCCGCGAGTTTCTGGTAGCCGCGGTTGTGCGGGCCGTGGATGCGCGGATCGGGGCCGCCGGGGAAGGACGTGTGCCGCATGCCGGCCGGGCGCAGCACATGGAGCCAAGCCTGGTGCTCGTAGCTGTCGTGGGTGACCTTCTCGACGATCATGCCGAGGACGGTGTAGTCGATGTTGGCGTACCGCTGCTTCTTCCCGGGGCCCTCCCCCTTCCCCTTGTACGGGCCCTTGGCCACCGACGAGGCCACGACCTGTTCGGGCGTGAGGGTCTTGAAGCGGTTCTCGTACCCCTCCCCGTCCACCGGGCCGAGGCCCTCGCCGGGCTTGAGACCGCTGGTGAAGGTGAGCAACTGCCGTACGGTGACGGGGTCGAACTCGTCCGTCAGCAGTCCCGGCAGATAGTGCTGCACCGTTCCGTCGAGGTCGATGTCCCCCCTGGACGCGAGCTTCAGCACCAGGGCCGAGGTCACCACCTTGGTGGTGGAACCCGCCCGGAACCGGGCGTGCTCCAGCGCCTTCCGGCCGGTGCGCAGATCCCGTACCCCGGCGCTGCCGTGCCAACTCCCCTTTCCGCCCACCCGCGCGAGTGCCGCGGTGGTGTCCTTGTCGGGCAGACCCCGCAGCGCCTTGTCCAGCAGCGCCTCATCGGGGCCTTCCGAGTGCTGCCGTGCCACCAGCGCCTGTCCGCCGGGCGCCTGCGCGAGGGCGGGCACCGCGCCCACCGATCCGACCAGTCCACCGGCCACGAGGGCCGCCACCAGGGTGTTCCGTATACGCACCTGCACCACTCACTCCGCGAGTCGGGATCCGAACCGTTGGCGATCATCCTTCCGCCGTCCGTGGAGGTGTGGATCACCGTCGGGGACGACCCCGACCCTGCCGCCGCCCCGACGGGCGGTCCCCCGCGGTCAGGGCGGTGCTGGGGGAACGTCCCTAGGGGGTGCCGAGATCGTGGTCGGCACGCAGGGCGCCGGTGCGGAAGTCCTGTGGGGGGACGCCGTAGGCCGTGCGGAAGGCGCGGGTGAAATCGGCGGCGCGGGTGAAGCCCCAGGTGGCGGCGATGGTCTGAATGGTGTGGTGGGCCAGTTTCGGGTCGGCCAGATCGCGGCGGGCGCGGTTGAGGCGCTGGCGGCGGATCCAGGAGCTGACGGTGCAGCCCTGGCTGCGGAAGAGCCGGTGCAGACTGCGGGTGGAGATGTGGTGGGCGGCGGCAATGGTGTCGGGGCGCAGCTCGGGGTCGCCCAGATGCGCCCACACGAAGCTTTGGACCCGGGCGAACAGGGCGCGGTGGTGGTCGGCAGCCGCGCGGGGGCCGGGTGCCGTCGCCGGGGGCCGCTGCCGGCGGATGCGACGGACGGCCGCGCTCCGCGAGGCGGGCCGGGCCTGAGCGTTGGGCAGGGTGTGCGAGGTGAGCACGGTGTCGTCCCCCGATCGGTCACGAGCTGTTCTGACGCGTTGGACGATAGGAAGCCGCGGGCCGCGGCGAATCCCGTGCAGGTGCCAACTCCTGGGTCGAACCAGGGGTTGAGGCGGCCTCGGTGTCAGCCCGAGGCGGTAGTCGGTGGGTGGTTGTAGAGCCACAGCTGTTGTAGCCGCACAAACAAATGGGGGGCGGTCTTGCCCGATGTCGAACTGACGCCGCGCCGTCGGCTGCTGGTGCCGGCGATCTGCTGCATGTCGCTGCTGATCGTCAGCCTCGACACGACAGCCCTCCATGTGGCGCTGCCCGACATCCGCGCCGACCTGGGCTGACGCTCGGCGGCCGGCGGCGGCGTTGTTCGCCGACGCCCCTGCACCACGCTGGCCGTCGAGCATCTGGTCCGGCGCGGCCTGGTGACGCGCGAGCCCAATCCGGCCGACCGCCGCTCCAAGCTGGTCGAGGTCACCGAGGCGGGGCCCGGGCGGCGGCCGAGATGGCGCGGATCACCGACGCCCCGCCACCGGCGCTCCGCGCTGGCGCCCGGGGATCTGACGGCGCTCGAACGGATACTGGCAGGCGCGCTGCGCGACCGCTCGGCGGACTGAACATGCCGAGGGCCCGGCCGGACGCTCATGGTCCGGCCGGGCCCTCAGCACGCGGAGAAGCCGCACCACATCGGGCGGCCCCCGCGTCACTCCTCGATCATCAGCCCCTTGCGGAGCTTGCCCAGGGTGCGGGAGAGGAGGCGGGAGACGTGCATCTGCGAAATGCCGAGCTCCTCACCGATCTCCGACTGGGTCATGTTCGCCACGAAGCGCAGCGAGAGGATTCTGCGGTCCCGGGCGGGGAGTTCGGCGATCAGCGGCTTCAACGACTCGACGTACTCGATGCCTTCGAGTCCGTGGTCCTCGTAGCCGATGCGGTCGGCCAGCGCGCCCTCGGTGTCGTCCTCCTCGGGCTGCGCGTCCAGCGAGCTGGCGGTGTAGGCGTTGCTCGCCGCCATGCCCTCGATGACTTCCTCGGCGGAGATGTTGAGCCGGCGGGCCAACTCCTCGGCCGTCGGCGCCCGGTCCAGCTTCTGGGCGAGTTCGTCGCCCGCCTTGGCCAGGTCGAGCCGCAGCTCCTGGAGGCGTCGGGGTACCCGCACCGACCAGGACGTGTCGCGGAAGAAACGCTTGATCTCGCCGACGATGGTCGGCATCGCGAAAGTGGGGAACTCGACGCCGCGGCCCAGTTCGAAGCGGTCGATCGCCTTGATCAGGCCGATGGTGCCGACCTGGACGATGTCCTCCATGGGCTCGCTGCGCGAGCGGAACCGGGAGGCCGCGAACTTGACCAGCGCGAGGTTGAGTTCGACCAGGGTGTTGCGTACGTACGCGTACTCGTGAGTGCCCTCTTCGAGGTTCTCCAACCGCTCGAACAGCGTCTTGGACAGGGCCCGCGCGTCCAGCGGACCGACCTCGTCATAGGGTGGGATCTCAGGGAGCTGGAGTTGGTCGAAGAGGTCGGCTTCCACCGCCTCCGCGATCTGATCGGCGCTCGCCGGATCGGTGTCGGCGCTCGCCGGGTCTGTGAGAGTTTCGGGGACCAGGGACTGGGAATCCGGCAGCCGGTCCGTGCTGTGCTGCTCCGGAACGGCGGGAAAGGTCGCGACCTGCGTATGCGCGGGGTCGGATATCCCGTTGTCGAGCCGGGGTGACATGGCTGTCCTCCATGGTTTTCTCGGCATATGGCTGCCGAAGCCGTGCGGTGCACTACGGGGTGCGGCGCCTCCAGGGCCGACGTCGGTTCGGTATCCCTACTAGACCTACCTGCTTCTGCACAGCGAGGGCAAGCTCCTTATGTCCATCTGTGACCAATCTGTCCAATGTTCGGCTACCGGTGGGGCTGCCGAAGGCGTAGGGTTGCGAACCGCTCGACGGGGGAAGCAGTGAAGGCCCTCACGCGAAACAGAAGGGGTGTGCATGGACCGCGGAATGCCCGGCAGCACGAGCCAGGGCCGGCTGACGGTCGAGGTACGGCACGAGGGAATCAGTGCCGTGGTGACCCCCGAGGGTGAGCTCGATCACCACACCGCCGAGCTGTTGCGCGAGCCGCTGGAGCGGAGCGTCGAGGAGGGCTACAGCCGCCTCGTCGTGGACTGCTCGCGGCTCGAGTTCTGCGACTCGACGGGGTTGAACGTGCTGCTCGGCGCCCGCCTGAAGGCGGAGGAGGCCGGTGGCGGCGTCCATCTGGCGGGGATGCTTCCGGTGGTGGCGCGTGTCTTCGAGATCACCGGCGCGAGCGCGGTCTTCACCGTGCACGACGATCTCGCGGCGGCGCTGGGGCAACCCTCGGGCACGGAACAGCGCCCCGAAGCGTAACCAGGGCGTTGCACGCATCACACAGGTCCGGCTGAATCCGTAAGTGTTCTCACGGTGCGTCCGGGCAGGAGTCCAACGAATCTGTCAGACATTCGTGTGCGGCGCGTCAAGGTCCCGCGGGGCGCGGGACGGCGCGGAACGGCGAAATGTAACCGGTGATCGGTGAGGTGAACCACTGATGAGCACCACCCGGCCGCAACCGGCGGGCGACCGCGGTCCGGAGCCGGAGGGCACTCCGGCGACCGCGGCCCCGGGGTTCGCCGCGGCCGAGGGTGCTGACGCACATGTGCGTGCCGGTGCGGACACGGGGCGTGAGCCGACCTTCGGGATCTCGGATTCCGAAGGTGCTCAAGGAGGTGCCGACCCTTCCGGGAGCGCTTCCACGCCCACACCCGAACCCGAAGGGGGGAGCGGCGCCATGGGGACCGCTGCGGAGAGTGCGGCCTCGGCCGCCGCGGGGGCCACCCGCCAGGCAGGGCAGCCGATGCGGCAGGTCCGCAGGCTGCGGCTGGTCGGTGCCAGCGGCGCCGTGCCGCGCGCCCGGGACTTCACCCGCCGCGCCCTCCAGGACTGGGGCTGGCTGCCGGCGGCCACGGCCGATCAGCGCGCGGCGGCGGAGGACGTCCTGCTCGTCGTCTCGGAGCTGGTCACCAACGCGTGCCTGCACGCCAACGGCCCCGAGGAGTTGCGGGTCGGCGCCAACGCGAAGGTGCTGCGCCTGGAGATCGTGGACCTGGGCAGCGGCTCGCCGTCCCCCCGGACCCCGCACCGCGCCGGGCGCCCCGGCGGGCACGGAATGTTCATCGTCCAGCGGCTGTGCCTGGACTGGGGCGTCGTGCGCAACCCCGACGGACCGGGCAAGACGGTATGGGCGGAGCTCGCGGCCCCGCACTGACCGCACCGGCCGACGCTGCTCTTTCGGGCGCGCGCCGATTTCCCGGGCCCGCACCGGTTTTTCCGGGCCCGCACCGATGCGCTCGGGGCGGCGTGCGTTCGCTTCGACTCGGGGTGCGGGGGCTCTTCCCTCTGTAAGGGGCTGGGGCTACTGTCGGCGCAAATCTGATGTGTCGTCAGTAACTTGCGAGTCCGGATGAAGGGGGAACCCCCGTGTCCCACAGCAAGAAACGCCACACCCGCAATGTCGCCGCCACGGTGGTGGCAACAGCCCTCGCCGGATCGGCCGTCCTGCTGTCGGCGCCCGCGGCGAGCGCCACCACGGTCGACGTCGACTACCAGTGCAAGACCCCCATCGGCGACAAGAGCGCCGTCTCGCCGATCGACATCAAGTCGACCAAGAGCGGCAGCGGTTACAAGCTGACCATGTCCTTCGAGAAGGGCGTCTCCTCCAGCCCCGTCGAACTCGGCAAGGGCGCGATGAAGCCCAGCGCCAAGATCAAGCTCGGCGGTGCCGAGACCGGCGACGTGTCGGTGAGCGGCCCCGGCAACGACAAGGCCATCCCGGCCAACACTCCGATCAAGATTCCGGACCTGACCGGTACCTACACACCGAAGAAGTCCGGCAAGGTCACCTTCACCGCCAGCACCCTCACCATCAAGGCGCTGGGTACCACCACCACCTGCAACCCGAAGAACAACCCCAAGCCCTCCCTCACCCTCGATGTGACGGCGGCCGGCGGCAGCGGCGGCTCGGGCGGCGGCGACGCCTCGGGTGGCGCGGCGAGCGGCGGGGGCGACGCGTCCGGCGGCGCGGCGAGCGGCGGGAGCGCCCCCAGCGGGGGTGAACTGCCCAAGACCGGTCCCACCGACTCCGCGGTCGCCCTCGGCACCCTCGGTGGCACCGTGCTGCTGGCCGGAATCGGCGGAACACTGTGGGTGACGCGGCGCAGGGCCGCGGTACGGCACTAGCCCGTGGTGGGCCGTAGGCCGCCCCGTAACGGCGCCCGCATCGCGCCGGCCCCCCTTACCCCGGCACCGCGACCGGGCCGCACCCGGGGGGCGCTGGTCTGTGTGCTCGTCGCGCTCTGCGTGTCGACGGCGGGCAGCCCGGCTCGGGCGGCACCGCTCAGGGGCGATCCCACATGGTCGGCTGCGCCCGCTCCGCCCGCGGGCACCCCGGGCCCGGACGCGCGCTCGTACTTCTATCTGGAGGGTGAGCCCGGCACCGTGCTCCGGGACTCCGTCGCGCTCACCAACCCCGGTGACGAGTCCCGTACCTTCCGGCTGCGCGGCGCCGACGCGTACAACGAGCGCGGCGGCGGGTTCGCGGTACGGGAGGAGGGCCGCAGCCGGGGGCCGGGCAAGTGGATCGCCCCCGCCGAGGACACGGTCGAGGTGCCGCCGCGCACCCGGGCCGAGGTGCCGTTGAGCGTGACCCTCCCGGACGGTGCCGTACCCGGCGACCATCCCGCCGCGCTCGTCGTCGACGACGGCGAACGAAAGGTGGGGGTCAGGATGTATCTGCGGGTGAGCGGGCCGACCCTGGCCGCCCTGAGCATCGAGAACGTCTCCGTCGAGGAGCGGGACGACGGCTCCGCGACGATCGGCTACACCCTGGTCAACCGCGGCAACACCACGCTGCGGCCCCGGCTCGCCGTCGACGCCGACGGGCTGTTCGGCTCGCTGGTGCGGCAACCCGCCCGCGTCCTGCCCGTCGAACTGCTCCCCGGCCGGAGCGTCACCCGCCATGAGCGATGGCCCAAGCCGCCCTTGGTCGACGTGGCGCACGTCCGCCTCACGGTGACGGCGGAAGCCGGGGCCCGCTCCACGGCCACCACCACGTACCCGGCCGTGCCGGTCGGATGGCTCGTCGGCGTACTCCTCGTGCTCGCCGGGGGAGCGGTCGGCTGGTACGCCCGCCGCAGACGCGCACGGGGCCGGGCGGACCGGCCCCCCTCGCCCCCGGCCCCGCCGGAACGGCACGAGCGACGGCCTCGACCCCAGCCTGCGGCGCCAACCACGGGAGCGGCGAAGTGAGGACGAACATCCGGCGAACCGTAGGCCTGTTGGGCGCCCTGGTGGGCTGTGTCCTCTCGCTGACCGTACCGGTGGACACGCCCGCGGGCGCCGCGACGAAGCAGCAGCCGAAGGTCACCCTGTCGCGGAGCGAGGCGGGTGCGGGCGCGACCGTCACGGTCCGGGGCACCGGATGGCGCCCCGAGACCCTGCTCACCCTGCTGGTGTGCGGCCAGAACGCGATCGGCGGCACGAACGCCTGCGCCAACGCCGAGGGGCGGGCCGTCACCACGGACGGCGAGGGCCGTTTCCGCAAGAAGATCCCCGTCGCGGAGCCGCCCAAGCCGTGCCCCTGCGTCGTCCGGGCCACCACGGTGACCGGCGACCACGCGGCGGCGAACGCGAAGCTCCGGGTGGCGGGCCACCCGGTGGAGCCGCTGCCCGCCAAGCGGGCCGGCGGGCGGCTCAGCGTGCTGGCGGCGCGGCTGGAGGGCGACAGCGGGCTGCTCAACTGGTTCGGCGCCCCCGAACAGCGCAAGCTGGTGCTGACGGTCGGCAATCTGGGCGCCGACCCCGCCCGGGACCCGGTCTTCGAGGTCGGCACCTCGCACGGCGTCCTCGCCCCCGAGTGGGAGCGTCAGCAGTGGCGCGGCACCATCGACCCGGGCGAGAAGGCACGGGTCGAGCTGACCGTCGAGCTGGCCTCCGGCGCCCACGGCGAGTACACGGTCGCGGCCAAGCTCGGCAAGCGCGTACTGACGGAGCAGCCCTGGGAGGTCGGCCGGCCGTGGGGGGTGACCCTTTTCTGGGTGCTGTTGTGCGTGGTGGTCCCGCTGGCCGCGTTCCGGCTGGGCATGGCGCTCGTGGCGCGGGTGGCGCCGTCCTCGCAGCGCTCCGCCCGTGCGGGCTCCCCCGGCGATGGCCCGACCTCCGGCACCCTTCCCTGGTTCGCCCCCGACACGGCGAGGGCAGCCCCTTCCGACTCCGCTTCCGTTTCCCGTCGTGGGGGCACTTCCCCTGCCACCGGTGGGGATACGCCCACCCGGACGGAGTCCGGGGGAGGTGGGGACGAGGACGGCGAGGGCCTGGGGGCCTCCCGGCCCCAGACCGGGGGAGGAACGGCGACCCGCTGAGCGGATCGCCGTTCCCCGGAGCCTCGCGTCGGTTGCTTCTCGTCGTCGCGGGGGAAGAACTCCCCGCCGACGAGAGGCAAGGGTCGAGGGGCTACTTCGCCTCGGACATGGTCGAGGCGATCTGCCGCCGGTACATGTAGATCGCGAAGCCCGCCAGCACGGAGAGGGTGGCTTCCGTGGCCACCACGCCGGTGGTGCTCAGATCGGCGCCGCCGATCGACAGCAGGCCGGTGATGCTGTCGCCCGCCGTCACGGCGAGGAACCAGACACCCATCAGCTGGCTCGCGTACTTGGCGGGGGCCAGCTTGGTGGTCACCGACAGGCCCACCGGCGAGAGGCACAGCTCCGCGACGGTGTGCAGCAGGAAGATCAGGACCAGCCACATCGGGGTCACCTTCGCCCCGTCGGCGGCCATGCCCATCGGGACGACGAAGACGAAGAACGACAGGCCCATCACGACCAGCGAGAAGGCGAACTTCACGGTGGTCGACGGCTCCTTGCCGCGCCGGTTGAGCGCCAGCCACAGCGCCGCGAAGACCGGGGCGAGCAGCATGATGAACAGCGGGTTGATCGACTGGAACCAGGTCGAGGGGAAGTGCCAGCCCAGTATCTGGGTGGTGGTCTTGGCGTCACCGAAC
The DNA here is from genome assembly GCF_018070605.1 of Streptomyces sp. B15. NCBI lineage: Bacteria > Bacillati > Actinomycetota > Actinomycetes > Kitasatosporales > Streptomycetaceae > Streptomyces > Streptomyces sp. B15. Next base: position 54,002 of record NZ_JAGPXJ010000002.1, on the reverse strand, counting down.
GCCTGCACGGTCGAGGCGCCCTGGTCGTAGATCATCCAGAAGATCGCCGCGGCGGCGAAGAACCAGATGTACCCGGTCATCCGGCCCTGCTCGGCCTGGGTGAGGTCCTTGTCGCGCTTGATCCGCACCAGCATGCCCAGCGGGATGAGCAGGCCCAGGACGGTGAGCGGGATCATCGCCCAGTTGAGGGTGAAGGTGCCGGTGGCGACCACGACGCCATAGAAGATCACGGCGACGACCAGCCACAGCAGCGCCTTGCGCAGCACGCCCGCCTTCTCCTGCTCCGACAGCGGCGAGGGGACCTGGCTGCTCTTGGGGTCCAGGTGGCGCGAGCCGATGAGGAACTGGATCAGGCCCAGGCCCATGCCGACGGCCGCCATGCCGAAGCCCAGGTGCCAGTTGACGGTCTGTCCGACGGTGCCGATGGCGAACGGGGCGAAGAACGAGCCCGCGTTGATGCCCATGTAGAAGACGGTGAAACCGCCGTCGCGGCGCGGGTCGTCGGGGCCGTTGTACAGGTCGCCGACCATCTTGGAGATGTTGGCCTTGAGCAGACCGGAGCCGGTGGCCACCAGGGCCAGGCCGACGAAGAACGTCGGCTCACCCGGCACCGCCAGGGTCAGATGGCCGAGCATGATGATGCCCGCGCCGACGGTGACCGTCTTGCGGGGTCCCCACAGCCGGTCGCCGAACCAGCCGCCCGGCATGGTCAGCAGATAGACCATGGCGTTGTAGACGGAGTAGATCGCCGTCGCCGTGGCCAGGTCCATGGCGAGCCCGCCACCCTGGTGCCCGGCGCCGCCTTCACCCGCGTCGGGCCCGCCGGCCACGAGGTAGACGACGAGCAGTGCGCGGAGGCCGTAGAAGCTGAAGCGCTCCCACATCTCCGTCATGAAGAGCGTGGCCAGACCTCGTGGGTGGCCGAAGAAGGTCTTGCCGCCGGTGTTGCCGGGGGCGTCCTTCGTCAGGCTGGGCGCCATATCGGTGTTCCTTGCCATTGCGCTGCGGGTGCCGCGCTGCCCAGCGGCGATGCTCGCAGCGGGACCCGTACACGGAAAAGGACCCCCGGCCGATGGTGCTGTGGCGCCAGGAGTCCTCGACGTTCACTACATAAGTGCATTCACCATAGGTCACCGTGTACCGCACCAGGGAAGAGGTTGCGAGATACATCACAGGTGAATCGTGCAACCTGCCCATGTATTCGTTGGTGTCGTGTCCATCTCACCTCAAGATCGACAGTGTCCGGGGGAGAGCGCACCAGGTCACCACTGGCGCGCGGCCACGCGGACTACCATCGGTCCATGACCCGTGTACTGCTCGCCGAGGATGACGCGTCGATCTCGGAGCCCCTGGCCCGCGCCCTGCGCCGGGAGGGATACGAGGTCGAGGTGCGCGAGGACGGCCCCACCGCGCTCGACGCCGGGCTGCGCGAGGGTATCGACCTGGTCGTGCTCGACCTGGGGCTGCCCGGTATGGACGGCCTGGAGGTGTGCCGCCGGCTGCGCAACGAGGGCCACGCCTTCCCGGTCCTCGTCCTGACCGCACGCGCCGACGAGGTGGACACCGTCGTCGGCCTCGACGCGGGCGCCGACGACTACGTCACCAAGCCCTTCCGGCTCGCCGAGCTGCTGGCCCGCGTCCGCGCGCTGCTGCGCCGCGGTACGCCCGCCGAGCCGGCCCAGCCCCCCGCCACCCACGGCGTGCGGATCGACGTCGAGTCGCACGCCGCCTGGATGGGCGAGGAGGAGCTGCAGCTGACCGCCAAGGAGTTCGACCTGCTGCGGGTGCTGGTGCGGGACGCGGGCCGGGTCGTCACCCGGGACCAGCTGATGCGCGAGGTGTGGGACACCACCTGGTGGTCGTCGACCAAGACGCTGGACATGCACATCTCGTGGCTGCGCAAGAAGCTCGGCGACGACGCGGCCAACCCGCGCTACATCGCCACCGTGCGCGGCGTCGGGTTCCGCTTCGAGAAGAGCTAGGGCCGGCGGCGGAGAGTCGTACGTTTGGGGTGCGCCCCCTGCAACAGCTAGGAAAGAAGCCAGCACGTGCGCCGTCGGCTCATCCTGTCCATCCTCGCCGTCGTCCTCGTCGTCGTCGCGGTCTTCGGTATCTCGCTGGTGATCGTCGAGTCCCGCACGATCGAGAACAGCACCAAGGAGAACGTCCGCGCCGAGGCGGTCCGCCTGGTCTCGACCGTCGAGAGCCGGCTGGTGGCCGGGGAGCGGGTGACCAAGGAGTCCATCGGCGTCACCACCTCCAAGGACCGCTACGTCCGCTACATCCGCATCGAGCTGCCCGACCGGCGGCCCATCGAGGTCGGTGAGCGGCCCTCCGGCGATGTCGTCGAGGCCAAGGAGACCGGCGCGCACGGCGAGCACGTGACCGTACAGGCGTCGCGCTCCGCGGTGCGGGCCGAGGTCGGCCGCACCCTGCTGATCATCCTCGCGGTCGCGCTGCTGGCGGTGGTCGCCGCGGCCGTGCTGGCCGTACGCCAGGCGCACCGGGTGGCGGCCCCGCTCACCGACCTGGCCGAGACCGCCGAACGCCTCGGCTCCGGCGACCCGCGCCCCCGGCACCGCCGCTACGGGGTGCCGGAGCTGGACCGGGTCGCGGATGTGCTGGACGCCAGCGCCGACCGCATCGGCCGGATGCTCACCGCCGAGCGGCGGCTGGCCGCCGACGCCTCCCACCAGCTGCGCACCCCGCTGACGGCGCTGTCCATGCGGCTGGAGGAGATCATCGCGATGGCCGAGGGCGACGAGCCGGGGGACCGCGCCGTCGTCCGGGAGGAGGCGACCATCGCGCTCGCCCAGGTCGAGCGGCTGACGGACGTGGTGCAGCGGCTGCTGACCAACTCCCGCGACCCGCGCACCGGGTCCGCGGTCAGCTTCGATCTGGACGAGGTCGTCAAGCAGCAGATCGAGGAGTGGAAACCCGCCTACCGCAGTGCGGGCCGGGCCATCGTGCGCTCCGGCAAGACCGGCCTGCGGACCGTGGGCACGCCGGGCGCGGTGGCGCAGGTGCTGGCGACGCTGATCGAGAACTCGCTGATGCACGGCGAGGGCACCGTCGCACTGCGCACCAGGGTCACCGGCAACCAGGTGGTGGTGGAGGTCACCGACGAGGGCCCCGGGGTGGACGAGGCGCTGGGCTCACGCGTCTTCGAGCGGACGGTCAGCGGCCACAACTCCACCGGTCTCGGCCTCGCCGTCGCCCGCGACCTCGCGGAGGCGGACGGCGGACGACTGGAGCTACTTCAGCAGCTGCCGCCGGTCTTCGCGCTGTTCCTCAGCCGCGAGGCCGCCGACGTCGACGCGTCCGCCTCCGGCTGAGCCCGCCGGTTCCACGGCGAACCGGACACCGCCGGATCCGGCACCCGCGGGTTCGTCGCCGGGCCGCGCCTCCCGGGCCTGCTCGGGCGCCGGGCCCACGTCCGTACCGGCGTCGGTGTCCGCTGCCGCCCGCGCTCCCACCTTGAAGACCCAGGTGCGGTACGCCCAGAAGCGGAAGACGGTGCCGATGGCGAGCCCGATGACGTTCTTGGCGATGTTGTCCGCCAGCGGCGAGGTGTAGCCGAAACCGTAGTGCGAGAGGGCGAGGATGCCGTTCTCCAGCACCAGCCCGGCGCCGCTGAACAGGAAGAAGAGGACCGTCTCGCGGTGGATCCGGTTCTTGTCGATGTGCCGGTAGGTCCAGTAGCGGTTGCCCAGGTAGTTGGTGCCGATCGCGACGACCTGCGAGATGACACCGGAGCGGATGGGTGCGAGCTGGAACGTGTGGATGCACAGGTTGAAGATCGCGACGTTCACCAGGAAGCCCAGCGCACCGACGGCGCCGAACTTGGCCAGTTCGCGCACGAGCCGCTCCAGTCCCGGGCGCATCGTGCGCCATTCACCCATAGCGATACTGAGCCCCGTTCCGGTCGGCGTGTCGAAGGCTGCCCATGCTAACCAGCCGTGCATGAGCTCTGTAGGGCGATTGACGCACACCGGGCGGCGAGGGTTGAGCGCGGCCCGGCAGGGCCCGGCGGCAGCCGCTGGTCAGTCGGCGACGGTGATACGGAAGGTGACGTCGGTAACGCCGTGGTCCTCGTCGATCCGCTGGTTGCCGGTCCCGCACTGGAAGCACTCGCGCAGCCGGAGCCGGGTGCTGCCGGGCTTCTCGGCCCGGAAGGAGTACCAGCGCTCACCCCGGTCGCCCGCGCTGTCCGGGTCGAAGCCGTGCGAGGAGATCTCCAGCCGAGTGACGATCTTCGGGTCGGGGCGCTGCCCGCGGACGATCCACCGGTACCCCTCGCCGGGCCGGTAGGGGACCTTCAGCACGAACTGCTCGTCCGGGCGGACATGGACACTGGTCTGCTCGACGCCGAACTCCCGTGGCCGCGGGACACCGCTCCCGCCGTCACCGCCGCTGTCGCTGCCCCCGCCGACCCCGCCGGCCCCGCCACCGCCGCACGCCGTGGCGGCCAGCAGCACGGCCAGGGCCAGCGTGGCTTGTTTCCCCCGTCGCTTCGTACAGCGCATCTCGTCCCCCGTTGTAGACAGGTCCATTTCAAGATCGGCCCGTGCCGAGGGTAGCCGGAGCGGTGGAAGGCGGACCTGGCGGGCGGAGCGCTCCGCCCCGCCCCGTACCCTGGAACCGTGACATTCCCGGTAGTCGGCATGGTCGGCGGCGGCCAGCTCGCTCGTATGACCCACGAGGCGGGCATCCCGCTCGGCATCAGATTCAAGCTCCTTTCCGATACGCCGCAGGACTCCGCGGCACAGGTCGCAGGCGACGTCGTCGTCGGTGACCACCGAGATCTGGACACGCTGCGGCGCTTCGCCGAGGGCTGCGACGTGATCACTTTCGATCACGAGCATGTGCCCACCGAGCACCTCCGCGCCCTGGAGGCGGACGGCATCCCGGTGCGCCCGGGCCCCGACGCGCTCGTCCACGCGCAGGACAAGGGGGTGATGCGCGCCCGCCTCGCCGAACTCGGCGTGCCCGCGCCGCGCAACCGGATCGTCACCGGGCCCGACGACGTGGCGGCGTTCGCGGCGGAGGGTGCGGGCGAGGACGGGGGCGACGGCTTTCCCGTCGTCCTCAAGACGGTGCGCGGCGGCTACGACGGCAAGGGCGTGTGGGTCGTGCGCGGCGCCGACGACCCGAACGCGGCCGAGCCCTTCAAAGCGGGCGTCCCGGTGCTCGCCGAGGAGAAGGTCGACTTCGCGCGGGAGCTGGCCGCGAACGTCGTACGTTCCCCGCACGGACAGGCCGTCGCCTACCCCGTGGTGGAGTCCATCCAGGTCGACGGCGTCTGCGACACCGTGATCGCACCCGCGCCCGAGCTACCCGAGAACGCCGCCGTGCGCGCCCAGGAGATCGCGCTGCGCATCGCGCACGAGCTGGGCGTCGTCGGGCATCTGGCCGTCGAGCTGTTCGAGACCAAGGACGGTGGGCTGCTCGTCAACGAGCTGGCCATGCGGCCGCACAACTCCGGGCACTGGACCCAGGACGGCGCCGTGACCTCCCAGTTCGCCAACCATGTGCGAGCCGTGCTCGACCTGCCGCTGGGCGACCCGCGCTGCCGGGAGCGCTGGACCGTGATGGCCAATGTGCTGGGCGGCGACTATCCGGACATGTACGCGGCGTATCTGCACTGCATGGCGCGCGACCCCCAGCTCAAGATCCATATGTACGGGAAGGACGTGAAGCCCGGCCGCAAGGTCGGACACGTCAACGTCTACGGGGACGACCTCGCCGACGTACGGGAACGTGCCGCCCACGCCGCGGGTTACCTACGGGGCACCATCGTGGAGTGAGTACCCCGTGACGGCCGGCTGTCCCGCCGTGGGGGTGCGCGCCCTTCCCACCCGCTCACCCGCCCCTCGCTCCCGCCCTGAGCCGTTTCTCTCTTTCTAGGAGCCGCATTGAGTACAGCCAGCCCTCTCGTGGGGATCGTCATGGGATCCGACTCGGACTGGCCCGTCATGGAGGAGGCGGCCAAGGCGCTGGACGAGTTCGCGGTGCCGTACGAGGTCGATGTCGTCTCCGCGCACCGGATGCCCCGCGAGATGATCGCCTACGGCGAGGACGCCGCCGATCGCGGGCTGAAGGCCGTCATCGCGGGCGCCGGCGGCGCGGCACACCTGCCGGGCATGCTCGCCTCGGTCACCCCGCTGCCCGTCATCGGCGTGCCCGTACCGCTCAAGTACCTGGACGGCATGGACTCGCTGCTGTCCATCGTGCAGATGCCGGCCGGCGTTCCCGTCGCCACCGTCTCGGTGGGCGGGGCGCGCAACGCCGGGCTGCTCGCCGTACGGATGCTGGCCGCCCACGACAGCGAACTGCGCGAGAAGATGCGCGACTTCCAGCAGGAGCTCAACGAGCAGGCCACCGAGAAGGGCAAGCGGCTGCGCGCCAAGGCCGCGGGAGAGACCGGGTTCGGTTTCGGCCAGGCGGGAGGCAACCGATGACCCGTCCCGACAGCCCCAACCTTCAGCGCGCCCGGGCGCTGCTGACCGAGCACCCCGTCGTGGACGGGCACAACGACCTGCCCTGGGCGCTGCGTGAACAGGCGCGCTACGACCTGGACAAGCTCGACATCGCCCAGGACCAGCGCGAGAAGCTGCACACCGACCTCGCGCGGCTGCGCGCGGGCGGGGTCGGCGCGCAGTTCTGGTCCGTCTACGTTCCCGGCGAGCTGACCGGGGACGACGCGGTGAGCGCCACCCTGGAGCAGATCGACGCCGTGCGGCTGCTGGCGGAGCGCTACCCCGAGGACCTCCAGCTGGCCTTCACCGCTCAGGACGTGGAGGACGCACACGCCCAGCGCCGCATCGCCTCGCTGATGGGGGCCGAGGGCGGGCACTCCATCAACGATTCACTGGCCGCGCTGCGCGCCCTCTACCAGCTGGGTGTGCGCTATCTGACGCTCACCCACAACAACTCGCTGGACTGGGCCGACTCGGCCACCGACGAGCCGCGCGCGGGAGGGCTGAGCCGCTTCGGTGAGGAGGTCGTCCGCGAGATGAACCGGCTCGGCATGCTGGTGGACCTGTCGCACGTGGCGGCGGAGACGATGCGGGACGCGCTGCGGGTCACCGAGGCACCCGTGATCTTCTCGCACTCCTCAGCGCGCGCCGTCTGCGACCACCCGCGCAACATCCCCGACGACGTGCTCGCCCAGCTCCCCGCCAACGGCGGCGTGGCGATGGCCACCTTCGTGCCCAAGTTCATCCTCCCGGAGGCGGTGGCCTGGACCCGGGCGGCCGACGAGAACATGCGGGCGCACGGCCTGGACCATCTGGACCTGAGCGACGAGGGCCGCAAGGTGCAGCGCGAGTTCGAGCAGGCCAACCCGCGGCCGGTCCCGGACGCCGCCACGGTCGCCGACCACCTCGACCACATGCGCGAGGTCGCGGGCATCGACCACATCGGCATCGGCGGCGACTACGACGGCACCGCCTTCACCCCGGCCCAGCTGGAGGACGTCTCCGGCTATCCGCACCTGGTCGCCGAACTGCTGGACCGCAAGTGGTCCGAGGCGGACCTGGCCAAGCTGACGTGGACCAACGCCTTGCGGGTGCTGCGCGAGGCGGAGGAGGTGGCCCGCACGCTGCAGACCCGGCGCGGGCCCTCGATCGCCACGATCGGACAGCTGGACGGCTGACCGGCCGCCGGCCGAGCCGGCGTCAACTCCCCGCGGTCGGCGCCGACTCCCTGCGGGAGGCGGCCGTGGAGCAGCGGGCCCCGAGGCGGTGAGTGGTCTTGACCTCGCCCCCGGGGCCCGCGAGCATCAGCGGGCCCACTCCTTGTGTCCAGGGAGGACCATTGGCCACTTCGGAATCGTCCGGCTCGCACCCCACCCCAGCGACTTCCACCCCTTCCGATTCCCCCGGTGCCCTCGCCCGGCGCCGCCTCCTCCAGGCGTCCGCCGCCGCGGGCGGCGCCCTCGCCGTCTCGGGCACGGCTCTCACCGCACCGGCAGCCGCCGCACCGACGCCGACCGCCGTCCCCGCGCAGGCCGCCACCAAGGCCCGCACCGTCTCCTTCTCCGCCGCCACCAACGGCGCCGCCACGCTGGTACCCGGCAGCGACCGGATGATCGCGGAGATGCAGAACATCCTCTGGTCCATCCCCCGTTCGGGTGGCGCGGCGCGTGCACTCAGCGCCCCGGGACTGGAGCCCACCCGGCCCGTGCTGGCCCCCGACGGCAAGACGGTCGCCGTGTGCGCCTACCACGACGGCGGCTTCCACATCTGGACCCTGCGCCCGGACGGCTCCGGCCTCCAACAGCGCACCGACGGGCCCTGGGACGACCGCGGCCCCTCCTGGTCGCCGGACGGCACCCGCGTCGCGTTCGCCTCCGAGCGCGAGGGCGACCCGGTCAAGGGCAGCCCGTACCGCATCTGGGTGCTGGACGTACGCAGCGGCGAACTGACCCGCCTCACCGGCAGGAAAGGGCAGGAAGGGCCGCTCCAGGGCGGCGACTGGGAGGACTTCGACCCCACCTGGTCGCCCGACGGCCGGCGGGTGCTGTGCGTGCGCGGCAGCGTGATCGAGGGGGAGTCCGGCCCGCAACTGCGGGCGCGCACCCTCGTCTCCGTCGCGGCCGACGGTTCCGGGGACGTCCGCACCGAGCACGAGGACCCGACCGAGGGCGTCGCCGTGATGACGCCCGCCGTCTCGCCCGCCGGCAAGGTCGCCTATCTGCGCACCACCGCCGCGCCCAAGGCGTCCTGCACCCTGGTGGTGGACGGCGAGGCGGTGCGGGTCGAGGGCGACCTGGCGCCGGTGCCGCCCCGCTGGGCCGACCGCGAGACGCTGCTGCTGACCGTCTCCGGAACCTTCCGGCTGCTGCGCCCGGCCCGCCCCGAGTCGGTCGAGCGCATCCCCTTCACCGCCGAACTCCCCACCCAGCGCCCCCGCTACCGCGTCAAGGACTACGGCTTCGAGGCGCCCGGCAGACACCGGGTGCGCGGTGTGCAGCAGCCCGTCCTCTCCCCGGACGGCGAACACGTCGCCTACGTCGCCCTCAACGCGCTCTGGCTGGCCCGCACCGACGGCCGGGGCCGCCCACGCAAGCTCGTCGAGGCCTCCGAGTCCCGCTACATCTGCGCGCCCTCCTTCTCCAGGGACGGCGAAGCACTGCTCTACAGCGACGACCGCGACGGGCTGCCGGCCGTGCGCCGCAGAGAACTCGACTCGGGGAAGGACAAGGAACTCGCCGCCGGTGGCCGCGTCTTCGGGGCGCTGTCCCCGGACGGCGACAAGCTGGCCTGCCTGGACATGGCGGGCAATGTGCTCGTCAAGGATCTGGACAGCGGCCGGGAGCGCACGCTGGCCGGGCCGCTGGGCGGCGGTGGCCTCCCCGGTCCGCCCTCCTGGTCGCCGGACGGCCGCCGACTGGCGCTGTGCGACCGCAACCGGCTCAACCACCGCTTCCGTGAGGGCTACAACCTCATCCGCGTCCTCGACACCGACAGCGGCGAGGAGGCCCTGCACCCGCTGGCGCCGCACGCCTCGCTCGCCGACCGCTACGCCGCCGGGCCCGTCTGGTCGCCCGACGGGAAGTGGATGGCGGCCGTGTCCGAGTCGGCGCTGTGGGTGCTGCCCGTGGGGAAGGACGGCAGCCCGGCGGGGAAGGCGCGGCGGCTGTCCGACGAGAGCGCCGACCACCCCTCCTGGTCCGGCGACTCCCGCACCCTGCTGTATCTGTCCGCGGGCAAACTGCGACTGCGCCAGGTCAAGGGCGGGAAGGCGCGTACCGTCCGGCTGGAGATGTCCTGGCGGCGGCCCGCACCCAAGCAGACCGTCGTCCACGCCGGACGGCTGTGGGACGGCACCGGGGACAGCGTGGTCGAGGACGTCGATCTGGTGCTGCGGGACGGCCGGATCGCCGAGATCTCCCCGCACCGCCCGGGCCGCCGCGCAGAGCGACGGCTGGACGCCTCCGGGCTGACGGTGCTGCCGGGCCTGTGGGACACCCATACACACCCCTGGCAGACGACGTACGGCGGCAGGCAGACCGTCGCCCAGCTCGCCTACGGCATCACCACCGCGGTCTCCTTCGGCGGCTTCGCCTACGAACAGGCGCGGCTGCGCGAGGCGGTGGCCGCCGGGAAGCTGGCGGGCCCGCGGCTGCTGGCCACCGGCGAACTGCTGGACGGTGCCCGCGTCGCCTACAGCATGGGCAGGGCCCACCGCACGGCGGACGGGCTGCGGCGTTCCCTGGAGCGTGCGGGAGCGCTCGACTGGGACTTCGTCAAGACGTATGTACGCGCACCCGCCACGGCGATGCGCCAGGCGGCCCGCTACGCCCACGAAGAGCTCCAGGTCCGCTCCGGCAGCCACCTGTGCACCCCCGGCGTGCAGGCCGGCCAGGACCTGACGACCCACCTCCAGGCCACCCAGCGGCTGGAGTTCGGCCATGCCACGACCGCCACCGGGCGCGCCTCCGAGGACGTCGTCGGCATCTACTCCACGCCGGGCGACTTCCACCTGGTCGCCACGCCCTTCACCGCCCTCCCGCTGCTGGGCTCCCACCCGGAGCTGGCCGAGGACGAGCGGGTGACCCGGCTGCTGCCTCCGTGGGACGTGCAGGCCGTACGGGAGCGGGCGGCCACCGCGCCCACGAAGGACGAGCTGGCCACCCTCGATGTGGAGACGGCCGTCTACCGGCGCGTGCTGGCCGCGGGCGGCTACGTGGCGCTGGGCACCGACCAGCCGCTGGTGCCGGTCGGGCTCCACCTCCACCTGGCGCTGCGCGCACTGCACCGGGCCGGGCTCAAGCCGCACGAGGCGCTGCGTACGGCGACCGTGCTGCCCGCCAAGGTCTTCGGTGCCGAGCGCGAGCTGGGCACCGTGGAGGAGGGCAAGCTGGCGGACCTCACCCTGGTGGACGGCAACCCGCTGACCGACTTCGACTCCCTGGTGCGCACGGTGACGGTCGTACGCGGCGGCGTCCCGTACGAACAGAAGGAGCTGGTCGACGCCTACGGCGCCGAGCGGACCCGCGCCCACGGCGAGGGGCGGCAGTCGCACTGGCGGCAGGTGAGCAGCCGGCTGCGCCGGGACGGCTGCTGCGACATGGGGCACTGAGCCACACCAGCATGGCTGAGGGCCGGCGTCCCAGGACGCCGGCCCTCGGATGCGTGCGGTGCGCCGTTACGGGAGGTTGCGCGCCATCACGATGCGCTGGACCTGGTTGGTGCCTTCGTAGATCTGGGTGATCTTCGCGTCCCGCATCATCCGCTCGACCGGGTAGTCACGGGTGTAGCCGTAGCCGCCGAGCAGCTGGACGGCGTCGGTGGTGATCTCCATGGCGGCGTCCGAGGCGTAGCACTTGGCGGCCGCGCCGAAGAAGGTCAGGTCCTCCTTCTCGTTGCCCTCGGAGACCCGCTCGGAGCGTGCGGCAGCCGCGTAGGTGAGCTGCCGGGCCGCCTCGATCTTCATGGCCATGTCGGCGAGCATGAACTGCACGCCCTGGAAGTCGCCGATGGGCTTGCCGAACTGCTTGCGCTCCTGCACATACCCCTTGGCGTAGTCCAGGGCACCCTGTGCGATGCCGAGGGCCTGCGCGGCGATGGTGATACGGGTGTGGTCCAGGGTCTGCATGGCGGTGGCGAAGCCGGTGCCCTCGGCGCCGATCATCCGGTCGGCCGGGATGCGCACGTTGTCCAGATAGACCTCGCGCGTGGGGGAGCCCTTGATGCCCAGCTTCTTCTCCGGAGCGCCGAAGGAGACGCCCTCGTCGTCCTTCTCCACCACGAACGCGGAGATGCCCTTGGTGCGCTTGTCCGGGTCGGTGACGGCCATCACCGTGTAGTAGTCGGAGACCCCGGCGTTGGTGATCCAGCGCTTGACGCCGTTGAGCACCCAGCTGTCCCCGTCACGCACGGCCTTGGTCTTCATACCGCCCGCGTCCGAACCGGCGTCCGGCTCGCTCAGGCAGTACGAGAACATCGCGTCGCCCTTGGCCAGCGGCGCCAGGTAGCGCTTCTTGAGCTCCTCGGAGGCGGAGAGGATCACCGGCAGCGACCCGAGCTTGTTGACGGCCGGGATGAGGGAGGAGGAGCCGCAGACCCGGGCGACCTCCTCGATGACGATCACGGTGGCCAGCGCGTCGGCGCCGGCGCCGCCGTACGCCTCCGGTACGTGCACCGCGTGCAGGTCGTTGGCCACCAGCGCGTCCAGCGCCTCCTGCGGGAACCGCGCCTCCTCGTCCACCTCGGCGGCGTACGGGGCGATCTTCGCCTCGGCGAGCGCGCGCACCGAGTCGCGGAGCATCTCGTGCTCCTCGGACGGCCGGTAGAGGTCGAAATCAGACGCCAAGGTGTCTCACTCCTTCGCCGAGCCCGCCAAGGCCTGGGGCTGCCGGGCTCGCTGGGGGTTGCCTGGGTGCTTGGTTGCCGAGTGGTCCGGCACTGCTAATTACCGTTAAGTAACACTGATTTTAGTGGCCGAGGGCTCCCTGGGGGTACGTGAGGTTCACGACAGGAGCGGTCCCGTTATGCTCGCGGACAGCGTTCTGCCGTCACAAGGAGCTATCCGCATGGCCTCGCCCAAGATCACCGTGATTGGCCTCGGCTACCTCGGCGCCACCCACGCGGCCGCCATGGCCGAGCTGGGCTTCGAGGTGCTGGGGCTGGACGTGGTCCCGGAGAAGATGCGCAAGCTGGAGCAGGGGCAGGCCCCCATGTTCGAGCCGGGACTGGAGGAGCTGCTGCGCGCACACGTCGCCGGCGTTGAGGGCTCCACCGGACGGCTGCGCTTCACCGACTCCTGGGAGGAGGTCGGCGCCTTCGGCGACGTCCACTTCCTGTGCGTCAACACTCCGCAGAAGCACGGTGAGTTCGCCGCCGACATGAGCTACGTCGACCGCGCCGTCGACTCCCTCGCGCCGCATCTGCACCAGCCCGCGCTCGTCGTCGGCAAGTCCACCGTCCCGGTCGGCAGCGCGGAGCGGCTCGCGGCCCGGATCGCCGAGCTGGCGCCCGCCGGGGACGAGGCCGAGCTGGCCTGGAACCCGGAGTTCCTGCGGGAGGGTTTCGCCGTCAAGGACACCCTCCACCCCGACCGCATCGTCGTCGGGGTCGGCGGGCCGCGCGGCGAAGGGCTGCTGCGCGAGGTGTACGCGCGGCCCATCGCCGAGGGCACCCCGTTCCTGGTCACCGACTTCCCGACGGCCGAACTGGTCAAGACCTCCGCCAACTCCTTCCTCGCCACCAAGATCTCCTTCATCAACGCCATGGCCGAGGTCTGCGAGGCGGCGGGCGGTGACGTGGTGAAGCTCGCCGAGGCCATCGGCCACGACGACCGCATCGGCCGCAAGTTCCTCCGGGCCGGGATCGGCTTCGGCGGCGGCTGTCTGCCCAAGGACATCCGCGCCTTCATGGCCCGCGCCGGTGAGCTGGGCGCCTCCGAGGCGCTGTCCTTCCTGCGCGAGGTGGACTCCATCAACATGCGCCGCCGTGCCCAGATGGTCGAGCTGGCGCGCGATGCGCTGGGCGGCGCGCTGCTGGGCAAGCGCATCGCCGTCCTGGGCGCCACGTTCAAGCCCGACTCCGACGACGTACGGGACTCGCCCGCGCTCAACGTCGCGGGCCAGCTGCATCTGCAGGGCGCGCAGGTGACGGTGTACGACCCGAAGGGCATGGAGAACGCGCGGGCCGTCTTCCCCACGCTGGGCTACGCGGACAGCGCCCTGGACGCCGCCCGCGGGGCCGATGTCGTGCTGCATCTGACGGAGTGGTCGGAGTTCAAGGAGCTGGACCCGGCCGGGCTCGGTGACGTCGTCGCCACCCGCCACATTCTCGACGGCCGCAACACGCTGGACCCGGCGCTGTGGCGCAAGGCCGGCTGGACGTTCCGCGCTCTGGGGCGGCCGACGCTGTGACCCCGGCCGCCCGCCCGTAGCCCCGCAGCGGGCAGCCGGGCGCCGTTCCTCCCCCGGCAGCTCTCCGCCGCCGCAGGGCCGGCACCTCCCGGTCTGCTACCGGGCGCGGCGCGCACGGTAGGTGCGCATCTTGGCGCGGCTGCCGCACACGGACATGGTGCACCAGCGGCTGCGGCCGGCCGGGCTGCGGTCGTAGTAGACCCACTGGCAGTCGTGTGTCTCGCAGGCCTTCAGGCGCTGCCAGCTGCCGTCGCCCGCCGCGATGGCGATGTGGGCGGCGAGGTGGGCCGTCAGAGCGGGCAGCCCCGTGAGGCCGGGCGCCGCCTCCAGCGCGGCCTCGCCCCCCGCCTCGATCCGCAGGGCCAGTGGCGCCGCGCCCAAGTGCCGCTCCAGCGTCTCGGCGGCTTCCGGTGACGCCGGTGCGCCGCTGGTGTGGGCCAGACAGGCGGCACGCAGCGCCTCGCGGAGCTCCCGCAGGCCTGCCAGGTCGGGTTTGCCCAGCCGGAACCGCGTCAACCCGTGGTCGCTGACGAACCGGGCCAGGCCCTCCGGGGTGGCGAGCTGGTCCTTGCCGGTCTCGATGTCCAGCGTGTTCACCAACTCCTGCACCAAAAGGAGTGGTTCCGGCGCCTGTCTGTCTCCCACCCTTGTGACGTTACCGGTATTCGGCCATCATGTGGTAACCCGGCCGTTACCACTTGGAGCCAAGTACCGGTAACGGTCGATCGATGGTCGACGGCGAGCAACCGGGAGGATTCACGATGGCCATCCCCAAGATGGGCGTAGTCGTACTGGACTGCCCCGACACCTGGCGTCTGGCGGAGTTCTACGCGCAGCTGCTGGGCTGGAAGGTGGACCCGGAAAGCGACAGCTCGTGGACGGAGGTGCTCGACGAGGACGGCCGGCGGCGGCTGGCGTTCCAGCAGGCGCCGGGGTTCGTCCCGCCGCAGTGGCCGAGCGAGGAGCACTCGCAGCAGTTCCACCTCGATTTGGACGTACCGCCGTCCCGGATCGAGGAGGCCGAACAGGAGGCACTGGCGCTGGGCGCACGCCTCCTCCAGGACGACGGGGACGGCGCCCGGGATTTCCGCGTCTATCTCGACCCGGCCGGGCACCCCTTCTGCCTCTGTCTGGTCGACCGCTGAGCCGAGCGGCAGCGGCGGGCGGAAACACCGAAGGCCGGGCCCTGTCCAGGGCCCGGCCTCGGTTCTCGCTCCGCCTCGGCTCACCGGTACGCCTCGGCGCTTGGCGCGTCGGCGGCCCGCACTGCAGCGGTCGCAGGTCAGCGGTCGGAGGTCACGGTCACCTTCTCGTCGTTGTTGAGCTGGCTGACCAACTTCTTGACCTTGGCCTTGTCCCACTGGAGGTTGCCGTTCGGGGCGTTGCCGGCGATCGGCATGTTCATGGACTTGCCCTCGCCGCCGGAGACACCCTTCATGGCCCAGAACATCGAGGCGACGTTCCACAGGCTCATGTCCTTGTCCACCTTGAGGGTGTCCAGTCCGGCGCCCATCGTCGGGTAGAGCTTGAACGGGTTGAGGACGGTGCTCGGAGTCGCGGTCTGGTTCGCCAGCGCCGAGAGGAACTTCTGCTGGTTCTTGGTGCGGTCCAGGTCGCTGCCGGGCAGCGCGTACCGGGTGCGCACGAAGGCGAGCGCCTGCCGGCCGTCGAGGGTCTGCTTGCCCTTCTGCAGATCGGCTCCGGACTTCTCGTCCTTGATGTCGCGCGGGATGTCCATCTCGACGCCGCCGACCGAATCCACGATCTTCGCGAAGCCGCCGAAGCCGATCTCAGCGTAGTGGTCGATCTTCAGCCCGGTGTTGTGCTCGACCGTACGGACGAGCAGCTCGGGCCCGTCCTCGGCATAGGTGGCGTTGATCTTCGTCTGGCGGCCCTGCGCGGGGTAGTGCTTGCCGGACTCGGAGCCGGTGTAGGACGGAACCTCGACGTTCGAGTCGCGCGGCAGCGAGATCATGGTGTTCCCGTTGCTGCCCACGTGCAGAATCATGATCGAGTCGGTGCGGCCCTCGTCCGTGGGCCCGCCGGTGTGGAGCTCCTTCTTCTCCTCGTCGCTCATGCCCTCGCGGCTGTCCGAGCCGACGATGAGGTAGTTGGTGCCGTCCCCGGCCTCGGGGCGGTCCTCGACGATGCTGAGGTCCACCTCCCGGCGCAGCTTGGAGTCGGCCCAGAAGTAGGTGCCGATCGACCAGGCCAGCACCACGACGACCAGCGTGATCAGTGTCCACTTGGTACGGCGGCGCCAGTCCGGCCGTGGCCGGCCGCCGTAGTCGCCGCGGTCGCCGCCCCGGCCGCCTCCGTAGACCTGGCCCTCGTTGTAGCCGGAGTCGTAGCCGTCGTGCGGCCGTCCGTGGCCCGCGTCGTATCCGGGGCCCCCGCCGTAGCCGGGCCCCTGGCCCGGGCCCCGGCTCTGCGGAGGGACGCCCGGGGCCGATGTGTGGGGCATGACACGTGTGGGGTCGGGACGGGACGCGCCGCTGCCACGACCTTCCCGGCCCCGCGAGCTATCGGGCCACTGATTCATGCCCCGCAGTGTGCCTGCCCCGGAGGGGAGGAACACAGGGCGGGTACCACTTCGGGGTCAGGCTGTAGCAGTTCTGATGCAAATTGCCGCGGTCTGCGGGGCTTCCCGAGGCGGCGCGGGGCGGGGGCGGGGCGGCCCGACCTCGGCGGCGCACGGGGCCCGGAGCCGTCCGCTTATGGTGGTGTCATGTCTGATCAGGGCCCTCGGCCGGCAGGGGACGACCTTCCCGGAAAGCCGACATCGGCGTCTCGCACGACGCTGTCGCACATCATGACGGCGGCCGACACCAACCTCCTCGGTACCGTCCACGGTGGCGTGATCATGAAGCTGGTGGACGACGCGGCCGGGGCGGTCGCCGGCCGTCACTCGTCGGGGCCCGCGGTAACGGCGTCCATGGACGAGATGGCGTTCCTCTCACCGGTCCGCGTCGGCGATCTCGTCCACGTCCACGCGCAGTGCAACTGGACGGGCCGCACCTCCATGGAGGTGGGCGTACGCGTCATGGCCGAGCGCTGGAACGAGTCGACCCCCGCACAGCAGGTCGGATCGGCCTATCTGGTCTTCGCCGCGGTCGACGAGGAGGGCAAGCCGCGCTCGGTGCCGCCGGTGCTCCCGGAGACCGAGCGGGACCACCGGCGGTTCCAGGAGGCGCAGATCAGGCGTACGCATCGGCTCGCCCGGCGCCGGGCCATCAGGGAGCTACGCGAACAGCGTCCCGCCCAGTAGCACCCGCACCCGGGCGGACGGCTACTCGCAGTCCGCCTCGTCCCCCCGCATGGGTGCCTCGCCCGGGGAGCTGTCCACCTCCGGGGGCTCGACCCGGCGCACCCGTTGGTCCGGGTCACCGATCGTCACCTTCATCCGTGCGCCCCGGCGCTCGGCCTTCACCAGTTCGGCTCCGGGAAGCGCTGCGGCCAAAGAGCGGGCGGAACGGTTCCAGCGGGGGTCGTAGGTGATGGTCGTCCGGGGGCGGTCGGCGCGCGGAGCGTTGGTGGCGACCCCGGCGGTGGCGAAGCCGGTGCCGCGCAGCTGCCGGTCGATCCGCGCACCGAGCCCTTGGCGGCCCGTGGCATTGGCCACCTCCACCCTGATGTTGCGCGGGGCGACCTCGACCTGCGGGGGACCGCCCCGCTTCGGCTCGGTCGGCCCGGACAGCGGACGGTCCTCGCGCAGCGCCGCGAACAGCTTGGCCGCCTTGCGCTCGTCCCATGTGACGGTCGAGCCCAGGCCGGGCACCCGATGATCGGTGTCGGCCAGCGGTACGGAGGCGAACTCCGAGGACGCCGGGCTGAAGCCGCGCATCGCCTGGCCGAGGGCCATCATCTGCTCGGTGCCGAATCCCTGGTCGGCGCGCACCGACTCCAGCAGAGTGGCTGCCACCTTGTTGAAGCGCACCGGGTTCATCAGCACCCCGGTGTCGGTGGCCCGCGACATCACCGAGGCGAGGAAGTGCTGCTGCCGCTTCATCCGGCTCAGGTCCGAGCCGCCGTCCAGGTGCCGCGCCCGGACGTACTGCAGTGCCTGTCCGCCGTTCAGCTTGGTGGTGCCCTTGGGCAGGTCGAGACCCGAGTAGCTGTCCTTGAGCGGCTTGGTCGTACAGACCGGCACGCCACCCAGCACGTCCACGGTGCTCATGAAGCTGGTGAAATCGACCTCCAGGTAGTGGTCGACATGGACGCGCGTGAGCTTCTCCACGGTCCGCACGGTCAAGGGGGCGCCGCCCGCCGTGTAGGCGGCGTTCAGCTTGGCGGGGCGCTCGGCCACCCGCTTGCCGGTGGTGCGGTCCTTGTGCGGCGGCAGTTTTGTGTACGTGTCGCGCGGAAGGCTGACGACCGTGGCGCGCTCCCGGTCGCCGGAGAGGTGGACCAGCAGCATCGTGTCCGTGCAGTCGCAGGCCGAGCCGCCCAGGTTGTAGCGCTCCTTCTGGGTGGCCGAGAGCCCGTCTCTGCGGTCGGTGCCGACGACGAGGAAGTTGACGCCGTTGTCGTCCTTGGGGCGGCTGTCGGTGTCCAGTCCGTCGAACGGGTCGACCCTGCGCACGTCCGAACTCAGTCCTGTCACCATCGCGTGCCCGACGCCACCGGCGGCCAGCAGCAGCACGGAGGTGCCCGTGGCGATCCGCAGGCCCCAGCGCGGGCCCTGACGGCGTCGGCGTGGGCCGTCGTGGGGGGAGGAGGCGCGTCGAGGCAAGAGTGGCCGCCTTCCGCAGAGACGAACAGAGAAAGTACTTAGGGTGACAATACGGTGACTTGAAGTTCCCACACTGTATGCCGGTACGATCTCCGGATCGCGCGTACACGCCGTCCCGTCCCGGGACCGGCCCCAGGAGGGGCGCGGGCGTACGGACCGTTCGCCCGATCGCGGTAACGTGAGCGCCGTGACTCGCGAGAACCGACGTCCTTCCCCGGACTCCCCCCCGGACGCAGCCCAGCCTCCCGTCTCCGTGATCATGCCGGTCCTCAACGAGGAACGGCATCTGCGCAGCTCCGTGCGGCACATCCTGCAGCAGCGCTACGACGGCGAGCTGGAGGTGGTCATCGCGCTGGGGCCCTCCACGGACCGTACGGACGAGATCGCCGCCGAGCTGGTCGCCGAGGACCCCCGCGTGCACACGGTGCCCAACCCCACCGGCCGTACCCCGGCCGGGCTGAACGCCGCGATCAAGGCGTCCCGGCATCCGGTGGTGGTGCGTGTCGACGGGCACGGGATGCTCTCCGCCGACTACATCGCCACGGCCGTGCGGCTCCTGGAGGAGACCGGCGCCGCCAATGTCGGCGGCATCATGCACGCCGAGGGTGAGAACGCCTGGGAGCACGCCGTCGCGGCGGCGATGACCTCGAAGATCGGTGTGGGCAACGCCGCCTTCCACACCGGCGGCACCGCCGGCGAGGCCGAGACGGTCTATCTGGGGGTCTTCCGCCGCGAGGTGCTGGAGCAGCAGGGCGGCTACAACGAGGAGTTCATCCGCGCCCAGGACTGGGAGCTGAACTTCCGCATCCGCGAGGCGGGCGGGCTGATCTGGTTCTCGCCCGAGCTGCGGGTCTCCTACCGGCCCCGGCCCAGCGTGCGCGCGCTGGCCAAGCAGTACCGCAACTACGGCCGCTGGCGGCACGTCGTGGCCCGCTACCACGCCGGGTCCATCAATCTGCGCTATCTGGCTCCTCCGGCCGCCGTGTGCGCCATCGCGGCCGGCCTGGTGGTGGGCGTCGCCGTCACCCCGTGGGGGCTGGTGGTGCCCGGCGGCTATCTGGCGGCCATCGTCGCCGGCTCGCTGCCCGCGGGCCGGGGGCTGTCGCTGAAGGCCCGCGCCCAGATCCCCGTCGCGCTCGCCACCATGCACATGTCGTGGGGGTGGGGTTTCCTGACCAGCCCGAAGAAGCTGGCCCGCAAGGTCATCGCGAGCCGGCGGGCGCCGGTGCCGGCTACGCAGTAGCGGCAGCCGGAGCTCACCGGCGGCGGACGAACATATGTAAGGGGCGCCCTCTCGGAAGGGCGCCCCTTACGCGTTCAACTGCGTCCTACGCG
Source organism: Streptomyces sp. B15 (assembly GCF_018070605.1). NCBI lineage: Bacteria > Bacillati > Actinomycetota > Actinomycetes > Kitasatosporales > Streptomycetaceae > Streptomyces > Streptomyces sp. B15. Next base: position 34,050 of record NZ_JAGPXJ010000002.1, on the reverse strand, counting down.
TTCGGCTGCGCCACCCGCCCCGGGCGGCGTCAGCGCCTCACCACGTGTAGTTCGGGTTGACGTCCATGCACGCCTTCTTGTTGTCGCCGCGCAGCGCGTCCGCGCTGTCCGGCGCCTTCTGGTCGTCCTTCTTGCCGTCCGCACCGCTGTCGCCCTCGGGGTAGGCCGACCCCTCCCGCCAGTCGGCCCCGATGATGAGGGTGACCCGCTGCACGCCCGCGGAGTGCTTGACCAGCCGCTCCGGGATACCGAGCGCCTTGGCGACGGCCAGCGCGTCACCGCGCTGCTCCTCACGCGGATAGCTGATGGTGGTGTCGGCGCGCGACTGGGGCGTCTGGTCGGCGGTGGCCTGGCGGAACCCCTTGTTGGCCAGTGCGCCCGCGATGACGCTCGCCCGACCGGTGACCGGCCGCTGGAGCGCGGTGCCGGTTCCGTTCATCACGCTGATCGGGATCTCGGCCTTCGGCTGCGACGGCTCGGTGGGTTGCGCCGACTTGCTGGCCTCGGCCTTCTTCTTGTCCTTGCCGTCGAGCGCCACGTCGTTGCGCACCAGGGAGAAGACCTTGTCCGCGTCGCCCTCCTTGGGCACCACATAGCTGCCGCCGGGACCGTACTCCCACGGCATGGTGGCCATGGTGATGCGCTTGGTCGGCACCTGCTTGAGATCGTTGCCCAGGTCGTAGAGCTTCTTGACCGAGCCGATGCCCTTGTCGACGGTGAGCGCCTTGGTGGCGGCCTCCGCCAGATCGCGCAGCTTGCCAGGGTCGGTCAGCTTGGTGCCGGCCTTGAGCTGGCGCACCATCGCGTTCATGTACATGTGCTGCGCCTTGGCACGCCCTATGTCCGTACCGTCGCCGAAGCCGTGCCGGGTGCGCAGCCAGCTGAGGGCCTGCTCGCCCTTGATGACGGAGGTGCCCTTCTTCAGCTTCAGCTTCGACTTCGGGTCGTGCACGTTCTCCTTGACGCAGACCGGGACACCGCCGACCGCGTCGGCCATGGAGACCACGCCCGAGAAGTCGATCATCATGAAGTGATCGATCGGGATGCCGCTCATCTCTTCCCAGGTGGCCACGGTGCACCCGGGGCCGCCGTGCTGCAGGCTGGTGTTGATCTTGTCGGTGGTCGCCGGATAGACCTTCCCGTCGTCCGGGTCGGTGCACTTGGGGATCGTCGTCCTGGTGTCCCGCGGTACGGAGATGACCGACATGTTGCTGCGGTCGGCGGAGACGTGCAGCAGCATCTGCACGTCCGCCAGGGGCGGCCGGTCGCGGTCGGCGCGGGAGCCGCCGAGCCGTACGTTCTCCTCGGAGGCGCGTGAGTCGGAGCCCAGCAGCAGGATGTTCATCGGCCGCTGTCCGGCGGCGTTGGGGTCGGAACGGTGGAGCTTGTTGTCCCCGAGGTTCAGTTCGTCCTTGTCGAGGTTGCTGTTGAGGTGCTGGTAGTAGAGGTAGCCCGCTCCCGCCGTGCCGAGTATGAGCACCGCGAGGACGACCGCGGACCAGCGCAGCGCGCGTTTGCCCCGGCTCGGCCGCTTGGCACGGCTCACCGCTGCCCCGCCTCCGCCGGCCCGGCCGGCTCTGTTTCCCGCCCCGCTTGTCTTCTCGCTCCCGCGCTGTCCGCGGCGGCCCCGGCCGCCCTCGGCGCCGGGCGCGTCCGGGGGTGCGGACGCCGCACCGGAAGCGCTCTCGGGGCTCGGGTCCCGCTCTGCCGGGTGGGCCCCGTACAGGCTTTCGTCCCAGCCGCGGTCGGCGGCGGTGGGGGCGCCGCGCTGCGCCTCCCTGCCGCCGCCGGTGTCGTTCTGCCGCACGGGACCTCCCCGAGATGTTCAGGTTGTGCTGCCCCCGGGCGCCTGGCGGGACGTACCGGAGGGGTAGAAGTCACTTCGCACACACGTTCTTGTCGTTGGCGCGGACCTTGTCGACCCCGGAAGGCGCCTTGTCGGGAGCGCCCGGTGACTTGCCCGGCTCGGAGAAGTCCTTGCCGAGCGTCAGCGTCATGCTCGATCCCGAGTCCTCGGATTTCTTCAGCGCCGAGGCCGGAAGCTTGAGCATGTCCGCCAGCCTGGCCGCCTCACCCTCCTGCGACGGGGGGAACTCGAGCCGGGTCTTGGACAGCTGCTGCGCCGCGTTGCCGCCGGACGCCGCCTGTCCCACGCCCCTGTTGAGCAGCCAGTCCGCCGTCGTCGCCGCCGCACCCGAGGGGCCGCCGCCGTTCAGGATGGAGACGTTCACCTCGGACGCCGGAGCCTTCTTCGCCTTCGGCTTGTCGGCCTTCTTCTTCTTGTTCTTCCCGGTCAGCGACTTGTCCTCGCGGACCATCTCGAACAGCGGCTCGGCCTTCTGGCGGTTGAGCACCACCGTGGCCGGGTCGTTCGGGTTGTCGACGACCGGGACCGTGGCGAAGGTGATGTTCTTGATGCTCACGCGCTTGAGGTCGTTCGCCAGGTCCATCAGCTTCTTGACGCTGCCGATCCCGGTGTCCACCGTCAGCGCCTTGGTCGCGGCGTTGCTCAGCTTGAACAGCTTGGAGGGGCTGGTCAGCGTGCCGCTGGACTTCATCTTGCGGATCATCGAGCTGAGGAACTGCTGCTGCAGCTTGATCCGGTCCAGGTCGCTGCCGAAGCCGACCGCGTGCCGGGTCCGTACGAACGCGAGGGCCTGCTCGCCCTTGACGACGTGCTTGCCCGCCTTCAGCTTCAGATGCGACTTGGGGTCGTTTATCGGCTTGCGTGTGCAGACCTCGACCCCGCCGATCGCCGTGGACAGCTCCTTGACGGCGTTGAAGTCCGCCATCATGAAGTGGTGGATCTGCACACCGGTCAGCTTCTCGACGGTGTCCCAGGTGCACTTCGGGTTCCGGTCCGCCTGGCCGAGGCTGGTGTTGAAGCGCACTCCCTGCTCCGCCGGGATGATCTTCTTCTCGCCGTTCTCCAGCGTGGTCTCGCACCGGGGGATGTCGGTGATCATGTCGCGCGGGATGGAGAGCACGGTGGCGTTGGAGCGGTCCTCGGAGACGTGGAAGAGGAGCGTGGTGTCCGCGTGGCCGACACTGCCCTTGTCCCCGTAGCCGGTGTTCCCCTTGCCGGAGCGGGCGTCGGTGCCGATGACCAGGATGTTGACCGGGCCGTCGGTGACGGCGGGGTTGTTCTCCCCCACGTCGATCTTGTTGATGTTGCCGTTGAGCTTCTGGTAGAGGACGGTGCCGGCGATGCAGCCCCCCACCAGGACGAAACCGACGACGCCGCCGCCGATGCGCAGCGCCTTCTGCTTGCCCGAGAGCTGCCGTTTGGCCTTTCTGCGCCCCCGACCGCCGCTGCCTCTGCCCGGTCCCTCCGCCGAGCCGGACCGCTCGGAGGCGCGGGCCCGCCGCTGGGTGGGGAGCTTGGCGTCGGCGCGCCGGGCCGAGCGTGAGCCGGGGCGGTCGGCCCGCTCACTCGCGCCTTCACCGGTACGGGAGCGCACACGATCTCCGGTACGCCCCCCGGAACGCTCACCGGCGCCGGGCTCGGCAGGTGTGGAAGTGCGCTCATCGGGGGAGGAACTTCTCTGGCGCGGGGCGGAGGTGCGGCGGGAGCCGTACCGACTCTGCGAGTCGTCGGCGACGGGATTCAGTCGCAGTTCGTAGCTGCCGGTGTTCGGGTTGAACACCCACTGATCCGCGGGATCGACATCTCCCGCGTGCCCACGGCCTTGCGCGTCCACGATTGCGTAAGTCCTCCATAGAACCGGCTGCTGATGCCGCCCCGGGGCCGACCGGAACGCTCACACTATCCGGCAGGTTCTGCGGCTAGCGACGCTGGTGACAAATTCGGTGCACCCAGAAACGGTCAATTCGCCTCATTCCCAGCGTCATTCGTTCGCGCAGATGTCCACGTCTGCCGTTGTCCCGCGGTACGCCCCGTCCGGCTTCTCCTTTCCGTCGTTCTTCTCCGCGTTCTTGTCCCCGACGCGTACCGGGCGGTCCTCGCGCAGCTTCGTGAAGAGCTCGTCGGCGGCGGGCTGCACCAACTCGTCCCGATTGATGTCCAGTCTGTACGACTGCCGGGGCACCGTGAGAAATCGGATGTGCTCTTCGGGGATATCCCGCACGCTCCGCACCAGTTCGTACAGTTCGGAGAGGGAATCAAGACCGGAATCAGCGGTCAATGACGAGGTCGCGGCGTCCAGCACCGGATACGCCCGGGTGGGATTCAGCAGTACGCCGTTGCTGCGCACCTTCTTCACCAGAGATCCCAGGAATCGTTGCTGGCGCTCGATGCGCTGCGTATCGCTGCCGTTGCCCAGACCGTGCCGGGCGCGGACGTATCCGAGGGCGTCCTCGCCGTTCAGCGTCTGCCGTCCGGCGGGCAGGTCGAGCTTCGCCTCCCGGTCGTGCACCGGCTCCGCCAGACAGACCTCCACCCCGTCCACCGCGTCCACCAGCTTCTTGAAACCCTGGAAGTCCACGACCAGATGGTGATCCACGCGGATGTCGGTCATCTTCTCCACCGTGCGGATCGCACACGCCGCGCCACCGGTCTGGAACGCCCAGTTGAACTGCGCGAACTGCGCCTGGCGGGACGAACCGTCCGGCCGCCGGCAGTCGGGGATGTCCACCATCAGGTCACGCGGTATCGACACCCCCGTCGCGCTGCGCCCGTCGGCCGCTATGTGCAGCAGGATCGCCGTGTCCGAGCGCTGGCTGCCCTCGTCGCGGCCGTAGGCGCCGTTGCCGTCGCCGCGGTTGTCCGAGCCCAGTACGAGAATGTTGCGTGCCTTGCCCGCCGCCCGCACCGGAGTGGGGCGCTCCTTCTCGTACGGCGCCAGCGCCTGGGCGGTGTCCGAGTCGGTTCGGATGTTCCCGTCCAGCTTCCGGTAGAGGGACCAGCCGGTGGCTGCCACGGCCAGCACGAGGACCGAGGCCCCCAGGGCGCCCCAGCGCAGCCAGTGGCGCCTACGGGGGCGTACGGAAGCCGAACTGGACGCGCCGGGGTCGGCTTCGGTGGTACCCGCTTCGGTCACGGCTGTTCATCCCTCGGGTGACGACGCCGGCGCACATGGAGTACAGGGCGTACACACGTACGGGTGCGCCGGTCATGAAGACAGACGCCCGAACCACTCGCAAGGTTGTACGGACCATCCGACTCACGCCGCGCACCGCCCTCCGCCGACCCGCGACGCGGGCCATCCGCAGGCCTGGATCGCGCTCCTCGCGCTCCTCAGCCGGCAGTGTGCGTGACCCGCTCGTTCTCCTTGCGCTGGTCGAGCGAGGCGGTATCCAGGCGCTCCAGCCGCGGCGCGAGCACCACTGAACCGCCTCCCGCCAGCGGCGCCAGCAGCCCTGCGCTGACACCCTCCCAGCCGTCGTACGGCAGTGCGGACAACAGCCGCCCACCGGGCCCCAGTCCGCGCGCGGCGGCGTCCGCCCGCGCCCGCTCCACCACCTGCGTACCCGTCAGCTCACTGCCGTCGGGAAGCGCCAGCGCGGGCGCGTCCGGGTCGACGGGGACATACGGTGCGAACTGGTCGCCCTGGCCCGGAACCTCCACCGCGTAGTCCACAAAACCCTCCGGCGGCTGCGGGAAGCGCCCGCCCATCGGGCGCAGGCTGAGCGCCACCCGGTCACCGGAGCAGCCCCGGGCCGCCTCCAGCGTGTCCGGTCCGCTCACCACCAGATCGGCGCCCGAGGCGTCCCCGCCCAGATCGGCGACGACACCCACGGAGGAGCAGGCCAGCAGCCAGACGGCCGTCTGCCAGTGCGCCGGCAGCAGCAGCGCGAGCCGGTCACCGGGCTCGGCCGAGAGCTCGTCCTGGAGGAGGTTCGCGGTCTTGGCCACCCAGTTGGCGAACGTCGCGACCGAGAGTTCGACGCGTTCGCCCGTGGCGTCGTCGTAGTAGGTCACAAGGGGACGTGACGGGTCGTCGGACAGGGCGGTCCGCAGCAGGTCGGCGGGGGTGCGGTCTGAGTCGTTCATCCGCGCAAGCGTACGCCGGACGCCCAGCTGGCGGTGCGTCAATAGACAGGAATAATCACATATGCCCATGATCATGGGTATGCGTGCCAATCTTGCTCAATCGATCGGCGTCGCGAGTGCGGCGGCCCTGCTGCTGCCGCTCGCTCCCCTCGCCACGGCAGCCGCGCTGTCCCCCTCCGCCCCAACCTCCCCGTCATCGCCGTCCTCGCGGTCCGCCGCCTCCTCCCCGGACGAGATCCCGGGCCACACCCAGTCGCTCTCCTTCGGTGACACTGCAGCGGAGCCACCCGGCACCCGCGCCCCGGGCGAAGCGCGAACCTCGGTGCGGCTGGCCGCCCGTACGGTGCGTCCGTACTCGCTGCTCGGCGTCGTCTGGGACAGCGCCGACCAACCGCTCCCCGGGCGCGTGGAAGTCCGCACGCGTGACGCGGACACCGGCCGCTGGTCGGAGTGGCGGCAGTTGGACGTCCATCCCAGCGGCGCGGGGCGCACCGGAGAGGGCGCAGGGGCGCGCGGTGCGACGGCCCCGCTGTGGGTCGGTGCCTCCGACGGCGTCGAGGCCCGCGTCCTGCTGGAGCGGACGGATGCCGACCCGGCACTGCCGAAGGGGCTCCGTCTGGAACTGGTCGACCCGGGGCCGGGCGGGGCCGCATCGGGCGAGGCCACCGACCCCTCGCAGTCGCCCGACGCGGCAGAGCCGGCAAAGCCCGCGGAGCCGACCCGGCCCTCCGGCACCGACAAGGCCCCCGGCACCGACAAGGCCCCCGATCCGGGCCAGGCACCCAACCCGGACAAGGCGCCCGGGACCGGCGCCGGGCCCGACACGGGCACCGAGACAGGACCCGGAACGGACCCGGGAACCGGAACGGATACAAGACCCGGAGCGGACCCGGGAACCGGCGCGGGGACGGATGCCGGAGCCGAAGCCGGGGGTGCGGGCGGTCAGGCCGAGGCCGGCGCCGCCGTACTGCCCGCGCTCTCCAAGGAGGCGACCCGGAAGCAGTATCCGACCGCCGAGTCGTTCGTCGGCCCCCGCCCGCGCATCGTCACCCGCAAGGGCTGGGGTGCGGACGAGAAGCTCCGCGAGTCCGGTCACGCCTACACCAAGAGGGTGAAGGCCGCCTTCGTGCACCACACCGCGATGACGAACCAGTACAAGTGCGGCCAGGCGCCCTCGATCATTCGTGCGATGTACCGCTACCACGTCAAGAGCAGCAAGTGGCGGGACATCGGCTACAACTTCCTCGTCGACAAGTGCGGCACCATCTACGAAGGCCGGGCCGGTGGCGTGGCCAAGCCCGTGATGGGGGCACACACCTACGGCTTCAACACCAACACCACGGGCATCGCCGTCCTCGGCTCCTACGGCAAGACGGAGCCCTCCAAGCGCGCCGTCGACGCCATCGCCCGGCTCACCAGTTGGAAGCTGGGCCTGTTCGGCGTGGACCCGGCCGGCAAGACCTGGCTGAAGTCCGGCGGCGGAAAGTTCAAGAAGGGCCGGAAGATCAGATTCCATACGGTCTCCGGGCACAAGGACGGGTATGTCACCGAGTGTCCCGGCGCCCGCCTCTACGGCAAGCTCGGCGAGATCCGCACCGCTGCGGCCCGGCTGCAGGGCCGCTGACCGCCGGGTCGCCGACCGCCGGTGAACCGTCCGGCCGCCGAAGGCGTCTGCCGGGGACGGGCGCACAGGGCCGACCACGCGTCCGCAGGTGTCTGCATACACTGTCCGCCGACCACCCGAAGGGCGGTCGGCGGACCCCGGCAGGAAGCAGAGACAACAGGTGACAGAAGCGATCCTTCTGGTCGGGGGCAAGGGCACCCGGCTGCGTCCGCTCACGGTGAACACCCCCAAGCCCATGGTCCCCGCCGCCGGGGTGCCCTTCCTCAGCCACCAACTGGCCAGGGCCCGCGCCGCAGGCGTCGACCATGTGGTGATGGCCACCTCCTACCTGGCCGAGGTCTTCGAGCCGTACTTCGGGGACGGGTCCCAGTTGGGGCTGCATCTGGAGTACGTCACCGAGGAGGAGCCGCTCGGTACCGGCGGCGCCATCCGCAACGTCGCCTCCCGGCTCCACTCGCGCCCCGACGAGCCGGTGCTCGTCTTCAACGGCGACATCCTCTCCGGCCTCGACATCCGCGCCCTGGTCGACCAGCACACCCGGGCCGACGCCGACGTCTCGCTGCATCTGACGCGCGTCTCCGACCCGCGTGCCTTCGGGCTCGTCCCCACGGACAGCACCGGACGCGTGACCGCGTTCCTGGAGAAGCCGCAGACGCCCGAGGAGATCGTCACCGATCAGATCAACGCGGGCGCCTATGTCTTCACCCGTTCCGTCATCGACACCATCCCCGCCGGGCGGCCCGTCTCGGTGGAGCGGGAGACCTTCCCCGGGCTGCTGGCGGCCGGGGCCGAGCTGCACGGCATGGTCGACTCGACCTACTGGCTCGACCTGGGCACCCCGGAGTCCTTCGTCCGCGGCTCCGCCGACCTCGTACTGGGCCGCGCCCCCTCGCCCGCCGTACCGGGCAGATGCGGGGAGCGGCTGATACTGGAGAGCGCAGCAGTGGCACGGGACGCGAAGCTCACCGGTGGCACCGTCGCCGGGGCGGGAGCCGAGGTCGGAGCCGGTGCCCGGATCGACGGCAGCGCACTGTTGGACGGTGCGGTAGTGGCACCCGGAGCGCGCATCAGGGACTCGCTGATCGGCGCCGGCGCCCGTATCGGCGCCGACACCGTGCTGGACGGCGCGGTCATCGGTGACGGTGCCGTCATCGGCGAGGGCAACGAACTGCGTGGCGGCATCCGCGTGTGGTGCCATGCCCGCATCCCGGCCGGTGCGGTGCGCTTCTCCTCCGACCGCTAGCCCGCCCCCCCGGCGACCGGGCGGCCTGCTGTCAGAGCCGGGCCGTACGCTTGCTGTCCGTGTCACTGACCCGTTCCTGGACCCCGCCGGGCCCGTACGACCTGCACAGCAACCTGCGCGTGCTGCGCCGCGGGCCGTACGACCCGACGTACCGCACCGAGGGCGGCACGATCTGGCGCGGCACCCGCACCCCGGACGGTCCGGCGACGCTCAGCGTGTGCGTACAGCGCGGCGGTACGCACGGCGTCGTGTGCGCCCAGGCATGGGGGCCGGGCGCGGGGTGGCTGCTGGACGGACTGCCCGCACTGCTCGGCGCCCACGACGACCCGGACGCCTTCGTCCCGCACCACGACATCACTCACGAGGCGCACCGCCGCAACCCCGGACTGCGCCTCATCCGCACGGGACGGGTGCTGGAAGCGCTGATCCCCACCGTCCTGGAGCAGAAGATCACCACCGATGAGGCGTACCGCGCCTGGCGGCTGCTCGTCCGCCGGTTCGGCGAGCGCGCCCCGGGACCGCACCCCGACCTGTGGGTGATGCCGCCCCCTCGCGGCTGGCTGCGCATCCCCTCCTGGGAGTGGCACCGCGCCGGTGTCGACCAGAAGCGCTCCGCCGCCATCCTGCGCGCCCTGCAACGGGCCGGCCGGATGGAGGAGGCGGCACACATGGATCTCGACGCCGCGCTGGCCCGTCTCCAGGCCATCCCCGGTATCGGTCCCTGGACGGCGGCCGAGGTGCTGCAGCGCTCGAACGGGGAGCCGGACGCCGTCACGGTCGGGGATCTGCATCTGCCACGCCTGGTCGGCTACGCGCTCACCGGCGCACGGGGCACCGACGACGACGGCATGCTGGAGTTGCTTGCCCCCTACGAGGGGCAGCGGCACCGCGCCTCCCGCCTCATCCTGCTGGGCGGCCCGCGCATGCCACGCCGTCAGCCCCGCTTCCCGGTGGGGAACATAGCCCCGCTGTAGGGGTGCCCGGCGCTCCCGCTCACCGCTCGACGACGAAGTCGGCGGCGGAGCGGGGCGGGCGCTCCCGCGGCGGGGCCGCCGGGTGGCCGATGGCGACCGCCCCCATCGGGTCCCAGTCCGCCGGCAGCTCCAGCACCTCGCGCACCACCTCGCGGCAGAACATCGTGGAAGAGATCCACGCCGAGCCCAGCCGCTCTCCGGCCAGCGCGACCAGGAAGTTCTGGATGCCCGCACCCGTCGCCACCACGAACATCTCCCGCTCGGCCGCGTTCCGGCGCTCGTCCGGGTAGGTGTGCGAGCCGTCCATGACCAGGCAGGGGACGGCCAGGCAGGGGGCGTTGCGCAGCACGTCGCCGCGCTTGACCCGCTTGGCGATGCTCTGTTCGCTCTTGCCGTCGCCGCGCAGGTCGTCGATCCAGGCGTCCCGCATGGCGTCCAGCAGCCGGGTGCGGGACTCGGCGCTCTCCAGCAGCACGAACCGCCACGGTGTGGTGTGGTGTGGTGCGGGCGCGGTCACCGCGGCGGCGACCGCACGCCGTACGGCCTGCCCGTCCACCGGCTCCGCCGTGAACTCCCGTACGGTCCGCCGCAGGGTCACGGCCTCGCGTACGGCCTCCGAGGTGCCCAGCCGGAACATGTCGTTGGCGGCGTCGCGCACCAGCGCCCGCGCCCCACCGGCGTCGGATGCCCAGCCGGCGTCGGGTGCCCCGCCGTCCGCGTGGCCGTGGCCCTGCCGCGCCGCGGGCAGCACATGGTGGGCCAGTCCGCGCACCACCGACACTGGCAGCCCGCTCGCCTTGCCCTTGACCAGCTCACCGGCCGCCGCGAGTTCGTCCCCGACAGCGGTGACGGTCACCCCCAGCGGATTGCCGTACATGTCGACACTGCCGCGCAGATCGTCCAGCACCCGTACCCCGGCGGCGCCGATCGCCACATCGGTCTGCCCCTCGCGCCATGGCCGGCCGAAGGTGTCGGTGACGACGACGCCGACGGTGATCCCGAGCGCCTTCCGTACCCCGTCCCGCACCTGCCGGGCCGCCGCGTCCGGGTCCTCGGGCAGCAGCAGCACCGTGCCCTTGGGGGTGTTGGAGGCGTCGACCCCGGCAGCCGCCATCACGAAACCGTGCCGGGACTCCACGATGCGGGCGGCGCCGCGCCGGGCGACGACGCGTACGGTCTCGGCGTCGATGGCGGCCTCGCGGTCGTCCGCCTGCACGATGCGGCCCTCGGCCTTGCTGACGATCTTCGAGGTGACGACCAGCACATCACCGTCGACCAGCCCCCGTCCGCCGCGGGCAGCGGCGGCGGCCAGGATGAGTTCGACCAGGTCGTCGCCGGGCCGCACCTCCGGGATACCCGGCAGCGACCACACCTCGTACGAGCTGCCCTGCGCTGCCTCCGCGTGCTGTGCCGTCTCCGCGTTCCGTGCCGTCTCCGGGGTGTCGGCGGCCGGGTCCTTCGGGGTGTCGGCCGGGTCCGTCGTTCCCGTGGTCACCGCCGCCGTCACGCCCGTACCTCCTCGGCCAGCTCCAGCGCCTGCCGCGCCATCTGGGCCGTGGCCTCCTCGTCGCGCATCAGCAGCGGAACGGCACGGCAGCGGATGCCCGCTTCCTCGACGGTCTGCACGGCGCCGGCGTCCACGGTGTCGACCAGCCAGCCGTCCAGCAGCCCCGAGCCGTAGTGCGCGGCGACTGCGGCAGCGGTGGTCTCGACGCCGACGGCCGACAGCACCTTGTCCGCCATTCCCCGGACCGGTGCGTCCCCGACGATGGGCGACAGGCCGACGACGGGTACGCCCGCGTCGGCGATGGCCTCCCGGATGCCGGGCACGGCAAGGATCGTGCCGACGCTGACGACCGGGTTGGACGGTGGGAAGAGAATGGTGTCCGCCTCGGCGATGGCCTCCAGGACGCCCGGCGCCGGCTTCGCGGCGTCGGCGCCGACGGGGACCACGGCGTGCGCGTCCACGGAGGCGCGCAGCCGCACCCAGTACTCCTGGAAGTGCACCGCCTTGCGGCCGCCCCGGCCGCCCGCGGTGTCCGGGGCGCCCTGGCCGTCCTCGGCGTCCGGGTCGTCGATCAGCACATGGGTCTCGACCCGGTCGTCCGTCATCGGCAGCAGCCGCACCCCGGGCTGCCAGCGCGCACACAGTGCCTCGGTGACGGCGCTGAGCGGATACCCCGCGGAGATCATCTGGGTGCGGACGATATGGGTGGCGAAGTCCCGGTCGCCGAGCCCGAACCACTCCGGGCCCACGCCGTAGGCGGCCAGTTCCTCCTTCACCGTGAAGGTCTCCTCGGCCCGGCCCCAGCCCTGTTCCTCGTGGATGCCCCCGCCCAGGGTGTACATCACGGTGTCGAGGTCGGGACAGACCTTCAGGCCGAACAGATGGATGTCGTCACCGGTGTTGCCGACGACGGTGATCTCCGCGTCGGGCACCGCGGACCTGAGCCCGCGCAGAAAGCGGGCACCGCCGATGCCCCCGGCCAGAACCACAATGCGCTGCATGGGCACCAGTCTCGCAGCCCGGTGCTCGGCCCCGACATCAGGTCCGTGGCCCCGGCACGGGTGGCACGGCGTCAGGCCAGGGCCTCGTGGGTGGCATGTGGGTGGCATCGCGTGTGGTGGCGGGGTCGATGGAGCAGTGCTGCGGCATCTCGGTCAGCCCGGGTGCGTAGACGTGCACACTCACGACGGGTTCCAGCCCGTCGTTGACCACTTCGTGCACATATCCGGGAGCGAAGACCCGCACCGTCCCGGCGTCGAGTACACGTTTGGCTTCGCCGTGTTCGGTCAACTCGCCCTCGAGTACGCCGAACACGCCGAACGAACGCCCGTGGTCGTGTCGTCCACTGCCCTGCCCGGGCAGCCAGCTGAGCAGCCACACCTCGTAGCCGGGGCCGGTGCGCAGCCGGTGGTACCAGCGCAGGGTCGGGTCGTAGCGCACCAGCGGCGCCCAGGCGGCGCGGTCGGCGGCGAGCTCGCGGATGAGTCCGGCGAAGTCCGCGACGGTGACGGGATGAGCGGGGGCCGGGGGGAGGAGATGCGGAATGGCGAGCAGGTCGCCCGCGATTTCGAGGTCGCTGTTCACGTTCGGGGATGCCTTCGTCGGAGGGCCGGCCGGGGGCCGGACGGGAGCAGGGAGGGGCCGCTCCGGCGGGGGAGCGGGCATGGCACGGGGCGTGGAAGGGCGTGACGAGAGGTACGGAAGGACGCGGCGCGCGATGCGTTCAGCCGGAGCGGGTGCTCGACGGCGGGACTGCCGGCGTACGGCTCAGAACGAGCCGGTCCTCAGCAGCGGCACGAGCCGGACCTCAGCGGCAACAGCGCGCGTGACACCCACGCGGACAGCGACAGCGGTGGGGCTCCAGGACATGAGAGGCGGCGCGGGGGAGCACGGGCGCACCCCCGGCAGACCGCGCGGCGAGGGGGCCGCGGGTCGTACGGGTCTCAGAGGTCACTGCCATGCGCTCCAGAACAGCGCCCCCGTGCCCCAGGTGTCAACCTGTTGTCGCGTTTGTGGTGAATGTTTCATCCCTTCCGGTCCCCATGGCTGGCGAAAGGTTTGTGCCGTCCCGGGCGGGAGAGGTGGCGCCCGAGACCTGCCTGTACGCCGTTGCACTTCTGTGATCAAAGTGTGATCAGGGCCATCCGGGCGGTGGTGCGGAACGTGATCGCAGGTCATCGCGTTCTCCATACAGGAGTCGGGCAAAACGCCCCGGCTCCAGGCGCGAGTGTCATATTTCGTAGTGATTTGAACACTTACTGCGAAGGCTTGGTTCCGCCGGGTGAATAACGGGCTCAATAGCAGATCTCGGCTTGACTGCCCCGGATCGGCACACTTGTAATTTCACTCGTGTCGTTCAAGAGGGTTCGATAACGACAGCATCACGGGGTCGAAGAGACGGATCGAGGGGCGCACATGACCGAGCTGTTCCAACAACTGCTCGTCGAAGAGGCGGACGAGGAGCTGGGCTGGCAGGAGCGCGCCTTGTGCGCTCAGACCGACCCTGAGTCGTTCTTCCCCGAGAAGGGCGGATCCACCCGCGAGGCGAAAAAAGTCTGCCTTGCGTGTGAAGTCCGCTCCGAATGCCTCGAATACGCCCTCGCCAATGACGAGCGTTTCGGTATTTGGGGCGGCCTGTCCGAACGCGAACGGCGCCGCCTGAAGAAAGCCGCTGTCTGACCTGGTCCCTACCGGACAGGGCCGGCCGGCCACAGCTCAGCACCGCCCCAGCAAGCCGAGCCGTGCCCCCGCACCGCTCGCCGGGCAACCAGGAGCCCGCCCGGGACAGTTGCGACGGAGCGCCGGACCCGTGAGGACGAGCCGTTAGTGTGGGGCCGTCCGCGACGCACCACCCTGCCAAGGGCGTGCGTTCACCGCTCCGATACGCGTCTTCCGGGGGCTTGCAGCCGACCGCGGCACTGCCGCGAGGCCCCGGCACCCCGGGGAGGGCCCCTACCTCGATGTCCGTGCACAGCCATATGGCGGCCCACTACGAGGCGGCCGCAGCAGGGTTGGCCACCTTGGAGCCGCCCGAGTTCCCCCGGCACGTCGTCACCGCCGTCATCGTCGCCCACGACGGCGCCCGCTGGCTTCCCGAGGCGCTGAGCGGGCTGCTGGAGCAGAACCGCCCGGTCCAGAACATCGTCGCGGCCGACACCGGCAGCGCGGACAACTCGGCACAGCTGCTGACCGAAGCGCTCGGCGCCGAGCGCGTGCTGCACATGGCGCGCCGCACCGGCTTCGGCGCCGCCGTCGAGGAGGCCGCCCGCGCAGCGCGCTGGCTCACCCCCGACGACCTGCCGTACCTCAAGCGGCCCAGCGGCTGGGACCCGGTCAACCGCACCTGGCGCGACGACGCCTACGACATGCCGGAACTGCCCTACGGCGAGCCGGTGCAGTGGCTGTGGCTGCTGCACGACGACTGCGCACCCGAGCCGGACACCCTCGCGCAACTGCTGCGCGTCGTCGACGCCGACCCGTCGGTCACCGTCACCGGGCCCAAGCTGCGCAGCTGGTACGACCACCGGCAGCTGCTGGAGGCCGGGGTCTCCATCGCCCACAGCGGCCGGCGCTGGACAGGCATCGAACGCCGCGAGCAGGACCAGGGCCAGCACGACCAGGTGCGCCCGGTACTGGCCGTCTCCACCGCCGGCATGCTCATCCGCCGCGACGTCTTCGACCAGCTCGGCGGGTTCGACCGCCGACTGCCCCTGATGCGCGACGACATCGACCTGTGCTGGCGCGCCCAGGCCGCCGGGCACCGGGTGCTGACCGCGCCGGAAGCCGTGATGCGGCACGCAGAGGCGGCCTCACGGGAACGCCGCCCCGTCGACTGCGTCGGCCGCGCCAGCCGCGGCGCCAGCCCGCACCGGGTCGACAAGGCGGGCGCCGTCTACACACTGCTCGCCAACATGCCGGGCGCACTGCTGCCATGGGTACTGCTGCGCCTCGTCGTCGGCACACTGCTGCGCACCCTCGCCTACCTCGTCGGCAAGGTCCCCGGGCAGGCTCTGGACGAGATCGCCGGACTGTCCGGCACCCTGCTGCGCGGCGGAAGCGTCCTGACCGCCCGCCGCAGGCGGGGCAGACCGGCAGTGACGCACAAGGAGCTGCGCCCCCTCTTCCCGCCGCCCGGAGCCACCCTGCGGGCCACCCTGGAACAGGTCACCAGCAACTTCACCGGCCGCTCCGAGCCCGACTCGTCCGCCGGAGGCCGGCACGGCGCCGTCGAATCCGGCCCGGGGGGCGAGGACGCGGACTTCCTGGAGGTCGAACAGTTCGCGCGCCTCAAACGGCTCGCGCACAAGCCGGGTCCCGTCCTGTTCGCCGTACTGCTCGTCGTCTCCCTGGTGGCCTGCCGGGCGCTGCTCGGCGGTGGCTCCCTGGCCGGAGGCGCGCTGCTGCCCGCCCCTGACGGCGTGTCGGGCCTGTGGGCACGGTACGCGGAAGGCTGGCATCCGGTCGGCACGGGCGGCTCCGAGTCGGCGCCGCCCTATCTGGCCGTCCTCGCCACGTTCGCCACGCTGCTGTTCGGCAGCACGGGCCTGGCGCTGACGCTGCTGCTGGTGTGCTCGGTCCCGCTCGCCGGTGTCACCGCCTACTTCGCCTCCCGGCCGCTGGTCGACTCCCGTCTGCTGCGCGCCTGGGGAAGCGTCGCCTACGCCTTCCTGCCCGCCGCCACCGGTGCGCTCGCCCAGGGCCGCATCGGTACCGCCGTGCTCGCCGTACTGCTGCCCCTGCTGGCACGCGCCGCGGTGGCGGCCGGGGGGCTGCGCGGAAAGAGCGGCTGGCGTTCGGCGTGGGCGTACGCGCTGCTGCTGACCCTCACCATGGCATTCACCCCTGTCGTGTGGCCGCTCGCCGCCGTGCTGGCACTCGCGGTGCTCGCGGTGCGCCGGGCGGAAGGCGCCTCCCTCGGTGCGCTCCTGGCCCGGCAGGCCGCCGTCCTGGTGACACCACTGGTACTGCTCGCGCCCTGGTCGCTGTCGCTGTTCACCCAGCCCGACCAGTTCTTCTCCGAGGCGGGCCTGGAGTACGGAACGGGTGCGGCCTCCGCCCTCGATCTGCTGACTCTCTCGCCCGGTGGCCCCGGCACCACGGACGGGCTGTTCCTGGTCGGCCTGGTGTCGGCCGGACTCGCGGCACTGCTGCGCACCGAGCGCCAGCTGGCCGTACGGGCCGCATGGGTCGCCGCACTGGCCGGACTGCTGGCGGCGGCACTGTCCAACGGTTCGGCCTGGGCCGGGCCCGCCACGCTCGTCTACGGCCTCGCGCTGCTGTGCGCCGCCGCCGTCGGTGCCGAGGGCGCCAAGGAACGCGTCGCGGCACAGAGCTTCGGCTGGCGGCAGCCCGTGGCCGCACTGATCGCCGCAGCCTGTGTCCTGGCACCGCTGGTGGCCGCCGCCGGCTGGATGGTGCGCGGCGCCGACGGACCGCTCTCGCGGCGCGACCCGGTGCAGGTGCCGGCCTTCGTCGCGGAGGAGAGCACCACCAGCGACCAGGCCCGCACCCTGGTGCTCGACCAGCCCGAGGGCGCCTCGAACGTCACCTACACGCTGGCGCGCGGCTCCGGCGCCCGGCTGGGGGACGCCGAACTCGCGGCGGCCGACGGGGACGACACGCGTCTGGGCGACGTGGTCTCCAACCTCGTCGCGGGCTCCGGCGCCGATCAATCCAGCCAACTGGGCGGTTACGCCGTCCGGTACGTCCTGCTGCGCGACGGCGCCTCACGCGAGACGAGCCGCACTCTGGACGCGACGCCGGGTCTGACCCGGCTCAGCCAGGCCGACGGCAGCGCACTGTGGCGCGTCGACCGGCAGGTCTCCCGCGTCTCCATCGGTCCCGGCGAGCAGGAGGACGGCGCGGGCGGTGCGGTGACCGCCCCGGTCGCCGTTCCCGCCGGTCCGGTGGAGTCGCACGCGACGCTGCCGTCCGGCCCGTCGGGTCGGGTGCTGCGGCTCGCGGACCGGGCCGACAGCGGCTGGCAGGCCACGCTCGACGGCAGCCCGCTCAAGAGCGTCACGGTCGACGGCTGGGCGCAGGGCTTCGAACTGCCCGCCGAGGGCGGCAAGCTGGACCTCGGCTACGAGACCCCGCTCACCCACACGGTCTGGGTCTGGACGCAGGGCTTCCTCCTGCTGGTCGTCCTCGTCCTCGCACTGCCGGGCCGTCGGCGCGATGTGGACGACGACCTCCCGGACGCCCCGGTGGAACCCGACCTGTCCGCCCTCGGTGACGGCCGCAGGGCCCGCAGACTCCGCGCTGCCGCCGAGGCCGCCCAGGCGCCGCCCGAGCAGTCCCCGCAGGAGCCGGTGCCGCCGCAGGCGCCGCCCTCCCCACAGGACGTGCCCCCACAGCCGGACCACGACCCCTACGGTCAGCAGCCCTACGTCCCGCAGCAGCCGCCGTACGACGCCGGCGGGCAGGGCCACGGCCAGGGGTCGTACGAGCAGCCGTCCTACGACGCCTACGGCCGGCCGACCTACGGCCAGGTCCCGCAGCAGCAGTCGTACGACCAGCAGTACGGCCGGCAGCAGTACGACCAGCAGTACGAGCCCCAGCAGTACGACCAGCAGTCGTATCAGCAGCAGCCGTACCAGCAGCCGTCCTACGACCCGCAGTCCGCGTACGACCCGCAGCCCACGTACGACGCGTACCAGCAGCAGGCCTCCTACGAGGAGTGGCAGGCACAGCAGTACGCGGCCCAGCAGCATGCCGACCCCTACGGCTACCAGCAGGGCTACGAGGGCACAGGGGCGCACCAGTCCGACGGCTACGACAGCAGGTACGGCAACGGCAACGGGAGCGAGCAGCAGTGAACCGCACAGTCCTCAGCTTCGGCGCCGTCGCCGTGGCGCTCGCCGCGGTGACCGGAGTCGCCGCGCTCTCCGCCCCGGACGAGGCGGCGCAGGGCGGGGAGAGCGCCAAGGCGGCCGCTCACAAGCCCGTGGAGCGCTCCACGCTGGTCTGCCCGCGGCCGAGTGCCTCCGACGTCGCGGAGACCGCCTACGAGGCGTTCACGCCCAAGGGTGGCACCGGCAAGAAGGGCAGCGCTGCGCTGTACCCCGCCGAGCTCGTCGAGACGGGCACACCGCTGAGCCCCGACGACGAGGGGGGTAGGAAAGACAAGGGGGACGAGGAAGAGAAGGGGGAGAGGGACGGCAAGGGTGACAAGGGCGGCGAGAAGGGCGACAAGGGGAGCGGAAAGCCCTTCCTGCGCCTCAGCAGCCCCGGCACTCCGGTGACCGCTGACACGCAGGATCCGAAGGCGCCCGCGCTGACCGGCACGGCAGACGGCCCCTTCGCGCCCGGCTGGACGGTGCAGCAGACCACGAGTATCGGCGCCGGAGCGGGCCGCGGTCTGCAGGGCACCTCCTGCACGGCGCCCGACACGTCGTTCTGGTTCCCCGGTTCCAGCACGGCCGAGGACCGACAGGACTACGTCCACCTCACCAACCCGGACAGCACCAGCGCGGTCGTCGATCTGGACGTGTACGGCAAGAAGGGCAAGGAGAAGGCCGGTGCGGGCGCCGGAGAGGCCATCACCGTTCCGCCGCACTCCACTGTCCCGGTCCTGTTGTCCACCCTGACCGCCGAACCGGTCACCAATGTCACGCTGCGCGTCACCGCGCGGTCCGGCCGGGTGGGCGCGCAAGTACAGGCATCCGACCGCAAATTGGGCGGCGACTGGCTGCCGCCCGCAACCGACCCGAGTCCCCGCCTGGTGCTGCCCGGCATCCCCGAGGACGCGAGCTCCGTCCGGCTGTCCGTCTTCGCTCCCGGGGACGAGGACGCCGACCTCAAGGTGAAGCTCGCGGGGCGGAACGGGCTGATCAGCCCCGCTGGCCATGAGTCCCTGCATGTGAAGGCGGGCATGGTCACCACCGTCGACCTCAAGGACCTCACCAAGGGCGAGGCCGGGTCGCTGGTGCTCTCCCCGGCCGAGGACGGCGCCGACGCCCCCGACGTGGTGGCGGCGGCGCGGGTCCTGCGTGGCAAGGGTGACAAGCAGGAGACGGCGTTCATCCCCGCGACGGCGCCGGTGCACAAGCGGGCCACTGCCGCGGGCAACAGTGCGACCGGCTCCACCCTGGCGCTGACCGCTCCGGAGAGCGGGGCGAAGGTCCGGGTGACCGCTTCGCCGGGCAGCGACGGCGGCAGCCCCAAGAGCACCACCGTCACGGTCAAGGCCCACACCACCAAGGCGTTCACCCCACCGCGGCCCACCGGCAGCAAGGGCACCTACGCGGTGACGGTGGAGCGGCTTTCGGGCGGTCCGCTGTACGCCTCCCGCACGCTGGAGGACGAACAGTCCGGACTTCCGGCCTTCACCGTGCAGACGCTTCCGGACGACAGGAGCACGGTCGCGGTCCCCGAGTCGGGCCAGGATCTGTCGGTGCTGAACGACGAGAACTGAGCCGCACGTGTGCCAGGCGCTTGTGCCCGCCCGTGGCACGGGCGCCCTTCGGCCGGAGGTAGGAGGCCCGGGGGAGCGGGCTGAGCGCGCTCGAGCGCGACGTTCGCCCAGCAGCGCGGCGAGCGCGAGCACCCGGGCAGGACGCCCCGTCAGTCGGGACGGACGCCCAGTCAGTCCTGCCCGTACCGTGGGTCGACCGACTCCGGCGCCAGCCCCAGCAGTTCGGCCACCTGCTCCACCACGACCTCGTGCACCAGCAGGGCCCGCTCGTCCCTGCTCCTGCTGCGGATCTCCACCGGGCGCCGGAAGACGATCACACGGTCCGGGTGCTCGCCGCCGCCCTCGGTGACCCGGCCGAGCGGCACGGCGTCGTCGCCCTCGCGCACCTCGCCGTTGTCCGACCGGGGCACTTCCTGGACGGCGAACTCGACGGCGGCCAGCTGCGGCCAGTGCCTCTCCAGCCGGGTCACCGAATCGCGCACCAGATCGTCGAACGCCTCCGCCCGGCTGATGGCGAGCGGCACTTGGGGAGGGGCGATGGGGCCGCGCATGCCACGGCCGTGGCGGTCTCGGCGGCGCGGCCGGGCGTCGGCCCGGCGCGGCGGTACGGGGCTGTCCATCACGTCCGAGCCTAGCCCGCCGCAGGTCGCACGCGGGGCACGACGGGCAGGTGCGGAGCATCTCGCGTATATCAGCGCATGAAGCCTCTTTGCCCTTTCTGCCGCTCTCATCGCCCTATTTGACGGAACGGAGCATGGGAAATGACCGTGATCAGGTGAATGGCGAACGCTTGATGATCGGATCGTGTCCGCCGACCGTCGGCCAAGGGGCGCTCGCCCGCTCGACGCGCACACCTTTCAGCAGATCAGGCGTTTCCGGCGAACGTGGACGACACGGCAGGGTGACGTCATGGAGAGTCGTCGCAGCCCGCTCAAGAGTGCGGTACGGTCCAACGTCGTGAGCCCTGTACGTCGCTGTTCGCGCACCGCTTGCGGTCGTCCCGCCGTCGCGACGCTCACGTACGTCTACGCGGACTCCACCGCCGTCCTGGGACCCCTCGCCACCTACGCCGAGCCGCACTGCTACGACCTGTGCGCCGAGCACTCCGAGCGGCTCACGGCACCCCGCGGCTGGGAGGTGGTCAGGCTGGCCGTCGACACGGCCGCGGCCCGACCCAGCAGTGACGACCTCGAAGCGCTGGCCAACGCCGTCCGTGAGGCGGCCAGGACACCGCGCCCCGAGCCGCCGGACCCGGGCCCCAAGGACCGGCTCAGGGGCCCCGGCGGGCGTGACGCCGATCCGATGGAGGTCGCCCGGCGCGGCCATCTGAGGGTCCTGCGGTCCCCGGAGCCGTAGCTCACCGTGCTGCCGCACCGCAGCCCTCACCCGCGCGGGTAGATTTGGGACCGTTGCCGACCGACGACCCAGGAGAGGCTGGCCGTGGCTGATCTGTCTCAGATCGTGAAGGCGTACGACGTGCGCGGTGTGGTTCCGGACCAGTGGGACGAGACGACGGCCGAGCTCTTCGGCGCCGCGTTCGTCCGCGTCACCGGGGCCTCGGCCGTCGTCGTCGGACACGACATGCGGCCCTCCTCGCCCGGCCTCGTCCGGGCGTTCGGACGGGGTGCGTCCGGCCAGGGCGCCGACGTCACCGAGATCGGCCTGTGCTCCACCGACGAGCTCTACTTCGCCAGCGGCAAACTCGATCTGCCGGGCGCGATGTTCACCGCCAGCCACAACCCCGCCCAGTACAACGGCATCAAGATGTGCCGCGCCGGTGCCGCTCCGGTGGGCGAGGAGACCGGGCTGGCCGAGATCCGCTCCCTGGTGGAACGGTGGAGCGACGCGGGCGGCGCCCCGGCGACGGACAAGCCGCAAGGCAGCGTCACCCAGCGGGACATGCTGGAGGAGTACGCGGCGCATCTGCACTCCCTGGTCGATCTGGCGGACATCCGCCCGCTCAAGGTCGTGGTCGACGCCGGCAACGGCATGGGCGGTCTGACCGTCCCCTTCGTACTGGCCGGGCTGCCGGTCGAACTGCACCAGATGTACTTCGAGCTGGACGGCACGTTCCCCAACCACGAGGCCAACCCGCTCGATCCGAAGAACCTCGTCGACCTCCAGCAGCGGGTGCGCGAGGTCGGCGCCGACATCGGTCTGGCCTTCGACGGAGACGCCGACCGCTGCTTCGTCGTGGACGAGAACGGCGACCCGGTCTCCCCCTCCGCGATCACCGCGCTGGTCGCCTCCCGCGAGCTGGCCAAGGAGCCCGGCTCCACGGTGATCCACAACCTCATCACCTCCTGGTCCGTGCCGGAGGTCATCAGGGAGAGCGGTGGCCTGCCCGTCCGCACCCGCGTCGGCCACTCCTTCATCAAGCAGGAGATGGCCAGGACCGGCGCCATCTTCGGCGGCGAACACTCGGCCCACTACTACTTCCGCGACTTCTGGAACGCCGACACCGGCATGCTCGCCGCCCTGCACGTGCTGGCCGCGCTCGGCAGGCAGGACGGCACCCTCTCCCAGCTGGTCGCCCGCTACGACCGCTACGCCTCCTCCGGGGAGATCAACAGCACCGTCCGCGACCAGTTCAACCGCACAGCAGCCGTCAAAGCGGCCTTCGCCGGCCGCGAGGGCGTCACACTGGACGAGCTCGACGGACTCACCGTCACCGGCGTCAACTGGTGGTTCAACCTCCGCCCCTCCAACACCGAACCGCTGCTCAGGCTGAACGTGGAGGCCCGCGACACCACCACCGTCGAGCGCGTCCGCGACGAGGTGCTGGCCATCGTCCGGGCGGAGGAGGAGCCCACCTCCGCGGTCTGACGGCCGCCCCGGGTACCGTCGGCCGCCCCCGGCGGTACCCTGACCGCACAGTCAGCACACAGCTGCCGCGCACCGCACCAGGAGGAACACATGCCGCTCGAAGCCGGACTTCTTGAGATCCTCGCCTGTCCGGCGTGCCACGCGCCGCTGCGCGAGGAGGGCGACGAGCTGCTGTGCACCTCGGAGGCGGAGTGCGGCCTGGTGTACCCGGTGCGCGACGGCATCCCGGTGCTCCTGGTGGACGAGGCACGCCGACCCGCCTGAGCCGATTCGGCTGAGCCCCAGCGCTCCCGCCGGGACGCGCTGCACGCGCCGTACGCCCAGCAGGCCCGACCAGCAGGCGTACCCGCAGCACCGGAAGCCGATCGGAGGCCACGGAAGATGCTCGACGAGACGCTCCTCGACACCCCCGAGGCTCTGGCCCGTGCCGACGTACGCGGCTTGCTGCGTGGCGCCGCACAGGCCGGAGCACGCGTCCGCACTGGGGTGCGCCAGGCAGCCGAGGCGGGCTTGGACAAGCTCCAGCCCGAGGGCCGGCCCCGGGCGCTCCTGGTCGCCGGGCCGGGTCCCGCGACCGCCTGTGTCACCGATCTGCTCGGCGCCCTCACCAGCGGAGCGGTGCCCGTCACCGGGCTGCGTCCCTCCGGAGCCCTGGCGGCCACCGGTGCGCTGCGCTGGTCGCTGCCCGGCTGGGCGGGGCCGCTCGACCTGCTGCTGCTCGTGACCCCTGACGGCACCGAACCCGGCCTCATCGCCCTGGTCGACCAGGCGTACCGCCGCGGCTGCACCGTCGTCGCCGTCACGCCGCAGGGCGCGCCGCTCGTCGACGCGCTCGGTGAGACACGGGGCCTCGCCGTACCGCTGGCACCCGGTCCGTACCAGGTCTATCCCTCACCGGATGTCCCCGCGCACCCGCTGGACGCGGATGCTGCCGCCGCCCCACCCGGCTCGGACGGCTTCGACGAGGGGAGCGGCCTCGGCGGCGAAGGCGTCGTGAACGGCGGCGTCGACCAGGACGGTGACCGGGGCGACGACCAGGACGGTGACCGGGAGGAGCGGCGGGGCGCCGGAACCCCGGCCGGGCGGCCCGTCGGCGCCCCCGGCACGCTCTGGGCGTTGCTCACCCCGCTGTTGCTGCTGTGCGACCGCCTCGGGCTGACGCAGACCGGCCCGTCGGCCCTCACCGCGCTCGCCGACCGGCTGGACGAGATCGCCGAACGCTGCGGCCCCGCCATCCCGCCCTACAGCAACCCCGGCAAGACCCTGGCCGTCGAACTGTCCGGCGCGGTACCGCTGCTGTGGAGCGAGGGCGCCATCGCGGGTGCCGCCGCCCACCACTGGTCCGCCGTACTGGCAGCGCTCTGCGGCCGGCCCGCCCTCACAGCCGAACTGCCCGAGGCCATGTCGGCACACGGCGCACTGCTGGCCGGGCCCTTCGCGCCGGGCTCCGACCCGGACGACTTCTTCCGCGACCGGGTCGAGGAACCGGAGACGACACATGCCCGGGTCGTCCTGCTGCGCGAGGCGGCGCCCGGCGGCGAGTCCGCGACGGTGGCCGCCCGCGACCTGGCCTACGCGCACGAGGCGGCACTCAGCGAGCTGGAACCGGCCGAGGGCAGCAGCGCGCTGGAGGCCGCGGCCGAGCTGATCGCCACCGCCGATTTCTGCGCCGTTTACCTCACGCTCGCCGACAGCGACTCCCCTTGGGCGTGACCGCGGCACCACGTCCGCACTTCCGCGCCCGTACGTCCGCACGAACCGCCGCACCCGCACCTCGTACCTCGTACCTCGTACCTCGTACAGATCCTCTGAGCACGACAGGAACAGCGCACCTCATGGACCGTCTGGAGAACACCGTCAGGCCGTACGCCTGGGGTTCCACCACCGCCCTCCCGGAACTGCTCGGTGTGAAGCCCACCGGTCAGCCCCAGGCCGAGCTGTGGATGGGCGCCCACCCCGGCGCACCGTCCCGCATCGACAGGGGCACCGGCCCGCTCCCGCTGTCCGAGGTGGTCGCCGCCGACCCGGAGCGCGAACTGGGCGTCCCGACGGTGCGCACTTTCGGGCCCCGACTGCCGTTCCTGCTGAAGCTGCTCGCAGCCGCCGCCCCGCTCTCCCTCCAGGTGCACCCCGACAGCACACAGGCGGCCCAGGGTTACGCCGACGAGGAGGCGCGCGGTATCCCGCTGGACGCGGCCGAGCGCAACTACAAGGACGACAGCCACAAGCCCGAACTCGTCTGCGCCCTCACCCCGTTCGAGGGGCTGTGCGGCTTCCGGCACCCGCAGGAGGCCGCGGCGCTGCTTGACGGGCTCGGCGTCGACGGCCTCAAGCCGTACGTGGACATCCTGCGCGCCCGCCCGGAGAGCGAGGCGCTGCGCGAGGTCCTGACGGCTCTTCTGACGGCCGACAAGGACGCGATGGCCGCCACGGTCGCCGAAGCCGCCGAGGCGGCGTCCGAGCGCTCCGAGTACGCGGTGTACGCGGACATCGCGCACCACTACCCGGGCGACCCCGGGGTACTGGCCGCGATGCTCCTCAACCACGTCGTGCTGCGCCCCGGCGAGGCGCTGTACCTGGGCGCGGGCGTCCCGCACGCCTATCTCGGCGGCCTCGGCGTCGAGATCATGGCCAACTCCGACAACGTGCTGCGCTGCGGCCTGACGCCCAAGCACGTGGACGTACCCGAACTGCTGCGCGTCGTCCGCTTCGAGCCGGCGGAACCCGGCATCCTGCGCCCCGAGGCCGACGGGGCGACCGGCGAGGAGATCTACGAGACACCCGTCGGCGAGTTCCGCCTCTCCCGTTTCGTCCTCGTACCCGGCGCCGCACCGCACACCCTGCACGCGTCCGCCGCGCAGATCCTGCTGTGCACTGAGGGAGCGGTCGTCCTGCACGGCGGAGAGGAAGGCGTTCGGCACCACCCGGAGGGCGGCGCCGACGGTGGTACCGAAGGCGGCGCAGCGGACATCGACCTCGCCCCCGGACAATCCGCGTACGTTCCGGCAGGAGAGCCGGTACGGATCTCGGGGGACGGTACGCTCTTCCGCGCCACAGTGGCCGTCTGACCGGACGGTCGCACAGCAGCAGGAAGGATCCGGGACTCGTGAGTGCATCAGGCGGAACAAAGGCGATCGTCGCCGCGCTGGGCGCCAACCTGGCCATCGCCGTCGCCAAGTTCGTCGCAGCCGGCTTCAGCGGCTCGGCCTCGATGCTGGCGGAAGGCGTCCACTCCGTCGCCGACTCCGGAAACCAGGCGCTCCTCCTGCTCGGCGGGAAGAAGGCCAAGAAGGCGGCCAGCGAGGAACACCCCTTCGGCTACGGCCGCGAACGCTACATCTACGGCTTCCTGGTCTCCATCGTCCTGTTCACCGTCGGTGGCGTCTTCGCCCTGTACGAGGGCTACGAGAAGATCGCTCACCCACACGAAGTCGAGCACTGGTACTGGCCGGTCGGCGTCCTGGTCTTCGCCATCATCGCCGAGACGTTCTCCTTCCGGACCGCCATTCAGGAGTCCAACCAGGTCCGCGGCAAGCTCAGCTGGGGCCAGTTCGTCCGCCGCGCCAAGGCGCCGGAGCTGCCCGTCGTCCTGCTGGAGGACCTCGGTGCGCTCGTCGGCCTCTTCCTCGCCCTCGGCGGCGTCGGAGTGGCGCTGCTGACGGGCAACGGCGTCTGGGACGGCGTGGGCACCATGTGCATCGGTGCGCTGCTCGTCGTCATCGCACTGGTGCTGGCCGTGGAGACCAAGTCGCTGCTGCTGGGGGAGTCCGCCGACCCGGCCGAACGCGACAAGATCAACGCCGCACTGGTCGACGGCGAGACCGTCACCCGCGTCATCCACATGCGCACCCTGCACCTCGGCCCGGAAGAGCTCCTGGTGGCCGCCAAGGTCGCCGTCCAGCACGACGAAACGGCCGTACAGATCGCCGACGCCATCGACGCCGCCGAGGGGCGCGTCCGCGAAGCCGTGCCGATCGCCCGGGTCATCTACCTGGAACCGGACATCTACCGTGCGCAGGAGACCGAGGGCGAGTCGGTCTCGGAGCCGTCGGACGTGACCGGGCCGCGCGTCTGACCGCGAGCAGCCATCCGCTGCAGCGGGTACGCCCGCAGCACGACGAGGGCCCGCCCCGGAATCCCGGGTCGGGCCCTCGTCGCGCTATGGGCTCAGCCGCCCGACCGGCCAGGGGCCGTCACTCGATCTCGGCGAGCGCGTCCAGCACCGCCTCCTTGCCGGGGGCCTCCAGCAGTCGGGTGCGGAACGCCGGATCCATCAGCTTGCGGGACAGCAGCGCCAGGATGCGCAGATGCTCGTCACCCGCTGCGGCCTCGGGCACGGCGATCATGAACACCAGCCGTGCCTTCGTCCCGTCCAGCGCGCCCCACTCGATGCCCTCGGCCGACCGTGCGAACCCGACGACCGGAGCTGTGACCGCGTCCGTCTTGGCGTGCGGAATCGCGATCTCCTCGCCGAGCCCCGTCGTGCCCTGCTCCTCCCGAGCGAGCGCGGCCCGTACGAGCGCCGTGCTGTCGGTGACCTTGCCGCTGCGGTCCAACAGCGCGGCCATCTCCCGGATACCGGCTTCCTTGTCGTCCGCTGCCAACTGCTCGCTGACGGTGTCCGCCGTGAGGTACCCGGACAGCACTCCGGCCGCCCCGGCGGTTTCCTCCTCAGCCCCGGTGGCTTTCCCTTCGGTCCCGGTGCTCTCCTTGAGCCCGGTTGTCGCCGGCTCGGCAGGGGCGGCCTGAGGCGGTACGACGGGCTCCTCGGCCGACGAGCCGGAGGCGCTGCCCTGTGCGGCGTTCGCCTCGGTGGTGGCCGTGGCGCCTCGGGCGTCGGCAGGGGCGCCCACGGGGGCATCCACCGAGGCATCGACGGGAGCGTCGGCGCCCGCGGCGGGGGCGTCGGCGGTCACGGGGGCGGTCTGTTCCTTCGTACGCTCCGCGGCACGGCGCGCCCCGACCGTCACCAGTCCGGCCGTGGTGAGCCCGGTGACCGCCGTGCCCGCCAGTAGCGCCACGAAGAACAGCGCCACTCCGTCGATCGCGCCCAGCACCGCCACGATCGGCCCGCCGTGCGGCACGTTGTCACCGACCGCGGCGAGCCCGGCGATGCCGCCCGCGACGGCGCCACCGAGCATGTTCGCCGGAATCACCGTGGCCGGCCGCGCGGCGGCGAACGGGATGGCGCCCTCCGTGATGCCGAAGAAGCCCATGAACAGCGCGGCCAGGCCGGTCTCCCGCTCCTGGTCGGAGTAGAACCTGCGACGCAGCAGTGTCGCCAGGCCCTGTCCCAGCGGCGGCACCGGGATGGCCGCCGCGCACATCCCCATCACCTCGGGGCTCTTGGACACCAGCCCGGTCCCGAACAGGAACGCTGTCTTGTTGACCGGGCCGCCCATGTCGAACGCGATCATCAGTCCGAGCACCACACCCAGCAGGGCGGCACTGGTACCCGTCATGCTGCCCAGGAAGTCGGTCAGGTTCTCGAAGACCCAGGAGATCGGCTTCCCGATGACGTAGATGAAGAACAGCCCGAGCGCGGAGGTCGCCACGATCGGAATCACGATGATCGGCATGATCGGCCGCACGAACCGGGAGACCGGCACCAGCTTGATCCAGCGGACGAGATACCCCGCCAGGAACCCGGTCACGATCGCGCCGATGAAGCCGGCACCCGACTTGGAGTCGTACAGCTCGCCCGTGTTCGCGATCCAGCCGCCGATCATGCCCGGCACCAGGGCGGGCCGGTCGCCGATCGCGTAGGCGATGTAGCCGGAGAGGATCGGCACCATCAGCGTGAACCCGATGGTGCCGATGTCGTTGACGTGCTTCCAGAAGCTCCCGTCGGGTATCACCAGACCGCCGTCGGCCTGCGGATGCCCGCCGAGGGCGAGCGACAGCGCGATCAGCAGACCGCCGACGACCACGAACGGAATCATGTACGAGACGCCGTTCATCAGCGCCTTGTAGCCGACGCTGCGCTCCCGTGCCTTTGCCCCCGCCGGACCCGGGAGTCCTCCGCCCGCCTCGGCGCCGCCCGCCCCGGCACCACCTGTGCCGCCTCCCGGGCCGCCGGCGTCTGCGCCGCTGCCGTCTGCGCCGCTGCCGTCGCCCCGGCCGCCGTCGGCCGCGTCGAAGACCGCGCCGCCCTGGTGGACGGGCGCCCGGCGTACGCGGTCGAGGAGGCCGTCCGGGTCGCTGATGCCGTCGGCCACTCCGACGACCAGCACCCGCTTGCCCCCGAACCGACTGAGATCCACGTCCTTGTCGGCGGCGACGATGACGCCGTCCGCGGCGTTGACATCGTTGTCGGAGAGGACGTTCTCAGCCCCGATGGAGCCCTGGGTCTCCACCTTCATGGCGATACCACGGGCCTGTGCGGCCTGGGTCAGTTTTTCCGCGGCCATGTACGTATGAGCGATACCGGTGGGACACGCCGTCACGGCGAGCAGTTTCAGCCCCGGCTCGGCCGGGGGAGCCGCTCCGTCACGGGGATCGGCAGGACTGGTCACGTGGGAACTCCTAGCTCGGCCAGTGTGTGGAGGGATGCGTTCTCGCGCCATCGCAGTCGCAGTCGCAGAGGCCGCAGGGTGCACCGAACCAGCCGGGCGGCCAAAAAAGCAAGCGGCCGAAAACCGACCCCGAGGCGCACTTGCTGTCACCGCCGCCCGTCCGGTCCCCTGGACGGGCGGTGTAGATTCGTAGAGCCAGACGTCGCTGCTGATGGCGGTCGGGAGGCCCGTACCGCGGGCCACCGAGGGAGAGAGGGCCTCCGACGGACTGAGCTGCGAGCAGGGGACGAGTGTGCCCGGCGACGATGTGCGCCTCCGCGCGACCGGCACCACACCGCCCCGCGCCGCAGCACGGACCAGCCAGCCTTATATCTCGACACCGAGGAGCAGCTCGCAATGACGACGACCTCCACGACCGGCCAGGACTTCAAGGTCGCGGACCTCTCGCTGGCGGCCTTCGGCCGCAAGGAGATCACGCTGGCCGAGCATGAGATGCCCGGCCTGATGGCGATCCGCAAGGAATACGCCGCGGATCAGCCCCTGGCGGGCGCCCGCATCACCGGCTCCCTGCACATGACCGTGCAGACGGCCGTGCTCATCGAAACGCTGGTCGCCCTGGGAGCAGAGGTCCGCTGGGCCTCCTGCAACATCTTCTCCACCCAGGACCACGCCGCCGCGGCCGTCGCCGTCGGCCCCAACGGCACGCCGGACAACCCGCAGGGCGTCCCGGTCTTCGCCTGGAAGGGCGAGACCCTGGAGGAGTACTGGTGGTGCACGGAGCAGGCCCTCACCTGGCCGAACGCCACCACCGGCGGTCCGAACATGATCCTCGACGACGGTGGTGACGCCACCCTCCTCGTCCACAAGGGCGTCGAGTACGAGAAGGCCGGCGCCGCGCCCTCGGTGGACACCGCCGAGAACGACGAGCACCGCGTCATCCTCCAGCTCCTCAACCGCACCCTCGGCGAGAACCCGCAGAAGTGGACGCAGCTCTCCTCCGAGATCCGCGGCGTCACCGAGGAGACCACCACCGGCGTGCACCGTCTCTACGAGATGCACCAGGCCGGCACCCTGCTCTTCCCGGCCATCAACGTCAACGACGCCGTCACCAAGTCGAAGTTCGACAACAAGTACGGCTGCCGCCACTCCCTGATCGACGGCATCAACCGCGCCACGGATGTCCTCATCGGCGGCAAGACCGCTCTCGTCTGCGGCTACGGCGACGTCGGCAAGGGCTGCGCCGAGTCCCTGCGCGGCCAGGGCGCCCGTGTCCTGATCACCGAGATCGACCCGATCTGCGCCCTGCAGGCGGCGATGGACGGCTACCAGGTGGTGACCCTGGACGATGTGGTCGACACCGTCGACATCTTCGTCACCACCACGGGCAACAAGGACATCATCATGGCCTCGGACATGGCCAAGATGAAGCACCAGGCCATCGTCGGCAACATCGGCCACTTCGACAACGAGATCGACATGGCCGGCCTCGCCGCCATCGAGGGCATCGTCAAGGACGAGGTCAAGCCGCAGGTCCACACCTGGACCTTCCCGGACGGCAAGACCATCATCGTCCTGTCCGAGGGCCGCCTGCTGAACCTGGGCAACGCCACCGGGCACCCCTCGTTCGTGATGTCCAACAGCTTCGCGGACCAGACGATCGCCCAGATCGAGCTGTTCACCAAGCCCGAGTCGTACCCGACCGACGTCTATGTGCTGCCCAAGCACCTCGACGAGAAGGTCGCCCGTCTCCACCTGGAGGCACTCGGCGCCAAGCTGACCACCCTCCGCCCGGAGCAGGCGGCCTACATCGGCGTCCCGGTCGAGGGCCCGTACAAGCCGGACCACTACCGCTACTGAGCCGGACAGCGACCAGTGATCCCGCTACCGATCCAGGTAGCGACCCGTTCATGACGTTCCGTCTCTGACCTGCCCGCGCCGAGCCCGGCGGCACAGCCGCCGGGCCGGCCGGGAGGCAGCACGGTCCCAGGCCCCCGCCCCGGCGGGGGCCTGCCCGTCACCGCACCGACTCCGGACCTCGCCCATGCCCCGCGGCCGATATTCGCTTCACGATCCGCACGACCAGACCTTCCTCGGCGAAGAGCACTTCCACTGCGCCACCGGCCCCTCCGGCTGGCGCTACTTCTCCCAACTCACCACCCCCTCGGGCGAGCACGCGGGCTCCGTCGACCTCACCCTCGACGAACTCGGCCGCCCCATCCGGCTCGAACTCCACGCCGCGAACTGGCAGGTCCGTGGCGCCGCACTGGACGGCGTCACCTGGGTGCGCTCGGACCCCACGGGCCAGCAGGCCCAGGAGGGCAACGTCGCCGCCCATTCCTTCACCGGGGCGTCCCCCGCGTTCCTCGTCGCGACCTCGCGGCTGCTGCGCCCGGCTCCCGGTGACCGGGCCACTCGCGTCCGCCTCGTCGCGTTCACACCCCCCGTCCTCGCCCCCCGCACTCTCGACCAGTCCTGGGCGCTGCTGAACAGAGAAACACACGCCACTGACAACGGCCCCCTCGTCGTGGAGAACTACCAGGTCAACGACCTGGAGACGGGGGAGCAGCACGCCGTGCACATCGCCGGCGACGTCGTCCTCGCAGCCCCCGGTATCGAGCTGGAAGATCTTGAAACACCACCGTCGACGTTCGGCTGACTGCTGACCGTCCGGAGACTGCCGACCCGCTCCGGAGACTTACGTGGGCGGCACGAAGCCCGTGGCCGGCGGAGGTGGCCCGCCCGCGTCTTCCTCGGGGACCGGCGCATCGGGCAACGAGGGGGTCGCCCCGGACGCGGGGAAGGCGTGCTGCGCTTCTCGCCGCCGGCGTTCCGCCACAACCCCCGCCAGATAGTCGGCGGCGGGTACCCCGTACGGGGCCGACGTCCCGACCCAGGCTCTGACGTCATTGGCCAATTGCTCGCCCATCGTGTGACGGACGGCCGGGTCCAACTGCCCCGCCCGCAGCAGGAACTGCCGTACCGCGAGCCACAGCGAGTCCGGAACACGCGACAGATCCAGCTCCGCGAACTGCTCGCCCAGCCACTGCGGTGGAGGCGGCACGAACATCCCCTGAGTCGCCGGAAAGCGCTCTCGGACCACCAGCGTCCCGGCGAACACATCTCCCAGCCGACGCCCCCGCTCGGAGACCAGCGACGTCACACAGGCCACCAGGCCGAACAACAACTGGAGCTCCACCACGCCCAGCGCTCCCCGCACCAGTGCATGCCGGAACCGGATCGGCCCACCGTCGTCCCTGACGACCCGCAGCCCCGCTGCCATCTTCCCCACGGAGCGCCCGCCGGTGAGTGTCTCGACGGCGATCGGCACCCCGACGAGGACCAGGAGGAAGAGGCCCACCTGGACAGCCGCCAATGCCGCCACATCAAGAGAGGACACAGCGGTGAGCAGCGCGAGGGACAAAGCCAGATAGATGCCCCAGGCCAGCAGCAGGTCCACACAGATGGCCAGCGCTCTGCTCGGCAGCCGCGCCGGACGCAGCCCGAGCACGACACCATCCCCTGTGACCAGCTCACTCATCGCACACCCCAGTCCCCGCCCCGTGTCACTTGGCAACTGACACTTCATCCTCGGGCCCAGTCTTCCAGTACGACGATCTGCCAAGCTCTCTCCATGGACCTGGATGTCTTCGTCTCGGCCCACCGCGCCGAGTGGGACCGATTGGACGAACTGCTGCGCCGCCACCGTCACCTCTCCGGAGCGGAAGCGGACGAGCTCGTCACGCTCTACCAGCGCGCCGCCACACACCTGTCCCAGGTCCAGACGAGTGCTCCGGACCCAGCGCTTACCGACCGCCTCACCCGCCTCGTCGCTCGCGCCCGCAGTACGGTCACCGGAGCACGCACCGCCTCATGGCGCGACGTCACGCACTTCTTCACAGCGGGCTTCCCCGCCGCTGTCTACCGCTCCCGTAACTGGTGGGTCCCCACCGCACTCCTGTCCACTGTCCTGGCTGCCCTCGTCGCCTGGTGGGTGGCTACGCATCCGGAAGTCCGCGCCACCATCGGGGCTCCGGAGCAGCTGCGCGAGATGACCCGGCCAGGTGGCCAGTACGAGGCGTACTACTCGAACCATCCCGCGACGTCCTTCGCGGCCCAGGTCTGGACGAACAATGCCCAGGCCGCCGCCATCTGTCTCGTCTTCGGAGCCTTCCTCGGCCTCCCGGTGCTCTGGGTCCTGTTCCAGAACGTCCTCAATCTCGGTGTCGGTCTCGGTCTCATGGGCTCCGCCGGCCGCCTCGACACTTTTCTCGGCCTGCTGCTCCCGCATGGGCTGCTCGAACTGACGGCCGTCTTCGTGGCAGCCGGGACGGGACTGCGCCTCGGCTGGACAGTCATCGACCCGGGCCCGCGAAGCCGACGCACGGCGCTGGCCCAAGAGGGGCGCGCCGCCGTCGGCATGGCCCTCGGGCTGGCAGCCGTCCTGCTGGTCTCCGGCGTCATAGAAGCGTTCGTGACCCCTTCCGGCCTGCCCACCTGGGCACGCGTGCTCATCGGGACCTTGGCGGAGCTGCTCTTCCTCGCCTACGTCTATGTGGTGGGCCGACGAGTGGCCAAGGGGGGCGAAACCGGTGACATCGCCGTGTCGGACCGCTCGGCCGAGGTGCCGACTGCCGCATGATGTGCGCGGACCGCAGGGAACCTGCTACTGTCCTCTCCGCCCCGGAAAACCGTTGACGCGGTGAACCATGGGCAGTAGATTCGAACAGTTGCCTAGAGTTGGACAAGCTCGGCAGCAGCAGTTAGATTCTTCTCCGCTTCGAGCAAAGAAATCCGGCAACGGAATTCTGCGCGACAAGCACTCCGAAACTCGAGGCAGATTCGATCTGATAGAGTCGGAGACACCGAAAGGGCAAACGTCCGGAGAAACCGGTGAGATGGTTTCGAAGGAAGCGTCCGTTCCTTGAGAACTCAACAGCGTGCCAAAAGTCAACGCCAGATATGTTGATACCCCGGCCTGTCGACGAGTGTCGA